>RFJF01000851.1 GCA_003695455.1 Chloroflexota bacterium | reverse complement strand
ACACATACCAAAGGGCATAATATTTTTCATGGGTACATTGTCCATAATGGTGGCCGCCGATTTGCCGGTGGCGTTGACCATATTTTCCGGCGTTACGGTGAGCGTACTGGGTGCGCTGCCAAAAGAACATTGCAAGTTTGCTCCCATACACACAAGTTGAGCCATGTTCAGCCTCCTTAATTAAGATTTACTGTTGGCCCGGAAAGCGCAATTTTTGCTCCGGCACCATTTTTAACCTCGACCATTGACGTGCCGCTGATCTCAAGCTTTGAACCTTCCACTTTTCCGGGGCCGGTTGCCTTGACATTGAGTTGATTGCATTCCAGCGAGATACTTTTTTTGCTTTTGAATGTCAGGTCACCGGTTGATTCAATGGTGGTCATTCCCTGAGACTGAATTGTCAGGTTTTGACTCCCGCCGTCGATTGTGATGCCTTGTTGGTCGAGAATAATCTTGCTGTTTCCTTTTTTGCCGCCGCTTTGAATAATAATTTGCTCCTGGCCGTCGTTATCATCCAGAATTATTTTATGCCCGCCGCGAGAAGAAAAAATCCGTTGATTGACCCGTTTCCGGTCTTTGTTGACAATATCCGCCCCGGTAGGATCAACCCCGGTAGGGGGTTTGTCCCACTGATTCCAGAGCCGGCCCACAATGTACGGATAGTTTGGGTCTCCGTGTTCAAAGGCTACCAGCACCTCATCATCCACTTCCGGCAGGCAGAAAAAACCCTGACCTTTGCCGGCCGCCGGCGATGCCAGCCGAGCCCAGTTGCTGGCCAGGTCCGCATGTTTGTATTGCGGCAGCCACGGAAACATTACCTGCACCCGGCCCAGCCGTTCGGGGTCATCCAGGCTGACAACTTTGGCCGTAACCACGCCCTGAATCTGCCCGGCGCTACCGCTGCTACCCTTTCGGCTGCTCAACAAATGGTGCGCCGTGTAGGGTGATCGCCCGGTCACGCTGAAAGAAACGTGATACAACCCCCTGACATACGTGTGCCGGGCTTCGGTCACATAGTAATCGCCTGAAAACCGGTCGCCGACGCCGGCAATTGTTACCACCCGGCCGGCAATAAGACGGGGATCACCGTCGGTCACGACTCCGTCGGCCTGAATAAACTCGCTCTCGGCGGCGGCAAAGCGAGCCTTGGCAATGGCGTTAGCCTGCCCAATGGTCAGGCCCGGCTGCGTCACAACCGTGTCGCTGGCCTTGACCATGGATGTGGGACTTGCCAGCGCGGCTCTGGCTACCTGGCTGCCCGTTTGTTTCTGGCCGGTCAGAGATCGGCCAATATCAAGCGTGGTTTTACTGCTGTCACTGCTGGCCGTGCCTTTTACCTGTTTTTTGGTTTTGGGATCCCAACTAATGACCTCGGCCTGTTCAACCTGTTTGGCCACCGTTAACCGTGGGTAAAAGCTGATGAGATTTCCGGGCCAGTTCAGGGGTGCCGGCGTTTCCAGCGGGGTGGGGGCCAGAGGATTCAGGCCGCGATGCGCGTCGGCCTTTTGAAAATAGAGCGTTTTATCTACCACGTACACCTGGCCACCAACCAGTTCGGCCCGCGACCACAAAAATTCCAGATCGGTCTGATTCAGTTGCAGCACGTACGGGTACATCTCCGCCCCCAACTCCGGATCTACCATGGCGTTGGCGATTCCTTCCGTCTCCTGCACAATAGTATTGATAATTTGCAGCAGCGTGATCGGTGTGATACCGCCAAAGGTGCGCGTTTTCTGCCCCCGGTTCAACCGGTGTGAGCGATCGTAACCGCGGATTTGCAGCAGTTCCACCCCCTGATTGGTGAAGGCCGGCTCAAGGGCGGTGATTTCACCCACAATCAGCGTTGCTTTGACCGGCATAGGATCCCCCGGAAGTTGGGTTTCAATTTCAATTGAAATCTCGGACCCCAGCTTGAGCGCGTCGGTGTAGGTTAATTTTTTAGTGATGCTATCCGGTTCGTCGGTAAGCAGAATGCTGAACATGTTGGGCAGGTGCAGGTTGGTGTCAATAATGACCTCCGTCAAATCCTCGCCCTTCAATGTGGTTGACAAGTCTTTCAGTTTAACGCTGATTTTTTCAGTTGACATAAGTTTTACCCGATCAGGCAGTTAATATTCATGACAACGGCGGCAGAATCAACACCTGCCCCGGTTCCAGTTTAAGCGGGTTGAGCAGATCATTGCTGTCTGCCAAATGGCGCCAGTGGCTGGGGTGCCCATATTCGGCCTGAGCAATCTGGTGCAGCGTTTGGCCCTGCTGCACAATCCACGTTTTTCGCGGTTCGGTGCGGGTGGTAGGGTTTTGCCCTTTTGCTTCTTCCACCCACTCCACAAACCCCGTTTGGGCGATGGCCCGGACCGGAGTGCCATCCGGGTCAAACATTGTGAAGGTAATCTCAACGCTCTCGACAACGGCGGTAAAGAGGCTGAATTCGCCCCAGTAAAACCGAACGGGAGGCGGGGGGACTACATCATTTGTCTGTCCCGTTGTTCCCGATGACTCTTTGGCAAGAGTAAGACCCAATAAGTCATTGGTGTAGCGTCGTACATCCCGGTTGCTCTTAAAAAGACCTGCCGGATTCTGGTCGGTGGTATCAAAGAACAGCTCCAGGCTGTAAGTGGCCGCCTCGCCGCCTTTGAACTCCAACGTGGGTGCATTTTTGCCGGGCTGGGTGCCGGATGTGCCGGGGCTGTATTTTGTTACTTCCATTTCTTTCGATGTTCCATCTGCCAGTGTTACTGTTTGCTTATCTTTGTAAAAGTAGGCCGGGGTTCCGCCCTCATCGCTGTTTGCATCACCGCCCGAGGCCACCCAGTTTACTCTCTTGCTGATCGTAAGCTCGGCCGGGTTGAATTGAAACACTAATTCGGTCGAGATAGGTGGGCCCGTCAACGGATTCGCCTTTTCATAGCGCAAATAACCTTTCTGGTACGTATTTGATTTGATCAAACTACTTATACTAGCCACTACAATCCTCCTTTGTCGCCACTCATTATGTTTAATACCCCGGGCGACGTTCACGCTCAATGGCGATCAGTCGCTTGACCAGCGGATAGACTGCCTGCGCCAGCCGGCTCAAATTCGGCTGAATCAGCCGGGTTTTTTCGACTGGCCCAGGTACATGTGGGCCATTGCCGCCGGTGTCTGGTGGCACCGGCACACTTTTCCCCTTACTTCCGGAAGCCGGTTTTCGCGCCAATACCAGCGGTGACCCGCCCTGGCTTATTCTCCCGGCGGGTGCGGACCGCGTTTTTTTGTTTGCGGCCGTCCCGTTTTGGGATGGCTGCCGTCGCACCACCTTCACTTTGGGCTGCCCCAATGAAATATTGTTGATATCAAACGGCTGGGGGCCAGGCCTCTCTTCCGGCTGCGCCGCCACCGGTTCCGGCCCCTGGCTCGGTGGTGTGTGGGTTTTGGGCTGGCCCAACCCGGCCAGCCCGGCCAGCCGTTCCTGCGCCGGGGCCATGGCCGCCGGGCCAAAGTGTTGTTCAATTGCCCGCAGAGCCGCCAGATGCGGATGTTCGCCCCCGGCAGGGCCGGCCGGTCGGGCGGGTGGCACGGACGGGGCGGAAGGCTCCTGTACTGTCGGCGCATCGAAGACCGGTTGCCGGCCGTCACCGGCGCGCGACAGTTGCTCGGGCAAATTGGGCTGGCCGGTTGGCGCCGCACCCGGCAATGGCTGCGGCATGCCCGGCGCCTGGTTTAGCGCAGAGCGAAACAGTGGCTGCACCCCGTGGCCGCCCGGAATCACGCCGCCGGGCCGGTTGATTGGCTTTGGGCCGGGCGTTGAGCGCGGCCGGTGCAGCGGCAGTTGGGCGCGGGTCACGGCCCGCCGCCGAATATCCCGTTCCAAATTCGGGGACGCTGCCTCTGACGGTTTTGACTCCGGCCCGGGTT
>RFJF01000850.1 GCA_003695455.1 Chloroflexota bacterium | reverse complement strand
GTTGAAACGCCTGCGCCGTTACCACCGCCGATTCATGCGGAGCCGTGGCAATCAACGCCGCGCTGGGGGCGGCGGCGCGCAACACCGGGCCGTCCACCGCCACCCAATCCAGGGGCAGCAAAATCAGGTCGGGGGGGGTATTCGCTGTCAGTTTCAGTCCGGTTTCAGTATTTTGAGCCGTAATTACCCGGTAACCGTCGGGCTTAAAAATTTTTTCCGCCAAAAAATCAATGTGCTCGGATGAGTTATCAATTATCAGCACAGTTTCATTCACAAAAATTCACCTTTTTACCGCCGCCGGATGGGGCGGATATCCATCAATTGTTAAGAGAATTTTATCACATCATGGCAACATCACAAATAGGAATTTGGGGGGGAAAAGCAAACGGCCAAGTGTTCAATCCATACGGTTTGAGTTATAATGTGCAAACCAGACTCACATTCACATCACCGGGAGAATTTTTTATGGGCAACATCCGTTACTCCATTGTGGCTCCGTGCTGGAACGAAGAAGGAAATCTGCCGGAATTGTACCGGCGGGTGACAGAAGTGATGGACCAAACCGGCGAACCGTGGGAGCTTGTGCTCATCAACGATGGCAGCACCGACCGCACCCCCCAAATTATGAGAGAACTCCACGCCGCTGACCGCCGGGTGCATATTGTAGATTTTGCGCGCAACTTTGGGCATCAACTGGCCGTAACCGCCGGAATGGATTACGCGCAGGGTGACGCGGTAATTTTGATTGATTCTGACTTGCAGGACCCGCCGGAACTTATTTTGGAAATGATTGAAAAATGGAAAGCCGGGTACGAGGTGGTATACGCCGTTCGGGAGGAGCGCAAAGGCGAAACCTGGTTCAAACTGATGACCGCCAAGTTGTTTTACCGGCTCATTTACCGCATCACCGATGTGGACATTCCGCTGGACACCGGCGATTTCAGGCTGATGGACCGCAAAGTGGTGCAGCAAATGCGCAATATGAAGGAGCACCACCGCTTCATTCGGGGAATGACCAGTTGGGTGGGCTTTAAACAAACCGGCGTCACCTACGTGCGTGAAGAACGTTTTGCCGGCGAAACCAAATATCCGCTGCGCAAAATGGTGCGCTTTGCCATTACCGCCATTACCGGGTTCAGTATTTTCCCGTTGCAACTGGCTACGTTTATGGGGTTTTTCATAGCCATACTGAGTGCGTTGTTTATTGTTGGGGCCATCATCGCCCGGCTCTCCGGCGGGCAAGCGTTTGCAGGGCAAGCCACCACATTGGTTATGGTGCTGTTTTTGGGCGCCATCCAGTTGATTTCGCTGGGAATTATTGGCGAGTATCTGGGCCGAATTTACGACGAAGTTCGCGGGCGGCCGCTGTACGTGGTTAACGAGACCATCGGTTTTGAAACCAACTCCGCCGAATAGCCAAAAAAGGGCGTGGTTCATTAGCTCACACCATTAACATTACAAATTTACGGGCAAAACTAATAAATTTGTAACGTTGAAAATACGCCAAAATCAACATCTTACCGGTCGGGAGCCCCTTCGCTTTACTCAGCGTGACGTACCTGAGCCTTCCCCGATTCCCAACTCCCGACCCCTGATTCCTGCTTTCAGAAAGGAGCAAAATATATGATTTACCAACCTGCCGAAACCCGATACGATTCAATGAAATACAGACGCAGCGGACGCAGTGGGCTGTTGCTGCCGGCGATTACGCTGGGCCTGTGGTACAACTTTGGCGGCGTAGACCCCTTTGAGAACGGGCGGGCAATGGTCCGGCGCGCGTTCGATTTGGGCATTACCCATTTTGACCTGGCCAACAACTACGGCCCGCCGCCCGGCTCTGCCGAAGAGACGTTTGGCAAAATTCTCAGGCAGGACCTGGCCCCCTTCCGTGATGAACTGGTTATCTCCAGTAAAGCCGGCTACTACATGTGGCCCGGCCCCTACGGCGAGTGGGGATCGCGCAAGTATCTGGTAGCCAGCCTTGACCAAAGTCTCAAGCGGATGGGGCTGGATTACGTGGACATCTTCTACAGTCACCGCCCGGACCCCAACACGCCGCTGGAAGAAACAATGGGCGCGCTCGATTTTATTGTGCGCAGCGGACGGGCGCTGTACGTAGGCATCTCAACGTACACCCCGGAACAAACCCGCCAGGCCGCCAAAATCCTGCGAGACCTGGGCACGCCCTGCCTTATTCACCAGCCGCGCTACAACATGTTTGACCGCTGGATTGAAGACGGCCTGCTGGATGTGCTGGCCGAAGAAGGCATTGGCTGTATTGGCTTTTCGCCGCTGGCACAGGGTATTCTCACCAGCAAATACATCGGCGGCATTCCGCAAGGCTCCCGCGCCGGCAAGTATGACACGCTGCACTGGAAAGACACCGTCTCCCGCGAGCGCATTGCCAAAGTGGTCAAGCTGAATGAAATTGCCACAGCGCGCGGGCAAAGCATGGCCCAACTGGCCGTGGCCTGGGTGCTGCGCCGCCCCGAAATGACCTCGGCGTTGATTGGGGCCAGCAAAGTCAGCCAGATTGAAGAAATTGTAGCCGCGTTGGACAACCTTGATTTCACCGCCGAAGAATTGGCCGCCATTGACGCCATTTTGGCGGAATGATTTCTTCCCGGCCAACATCGAATGGGTGTGTTTCATTTGAGTTAGAGAGGGGGAAGAAGTTGGGGGGACACCCCCCACCCCCCGGCCTGCGGCGCTTTTCGACTCATTTGAAACACACCAACATCGAAAGGCGAATCTTTTATGTCAAACGAACCCAATTACAAAGCCGAACTGGTGGGTGTGTTCGGCCATCCCGTGGCCGAAAATCCCACCATTGTGATGCAGGAGGCCGCGTTCCGGGCGCTCAACCTGAACTGGCGCTACCTGACCATCGAGGTGTACCCGCAGGATTTGGCCGACGCCTTCAAAGGGCTGCGCGCCTTTAACATGCGGGGCATCAACCTGACCATTCCCCACAAAGTTGAGGTACTAAAATATCTTGATGCCGTGGCAGAGGACGCCCAACTGATGGGCGCGGTCAACACCGTGCGCCGTGACGGCAACCGGCTGATTGGCGAAAACACCGACGGCAAAGGCTTTTTGCGCAGCCTGCGCCACGATGCCGGGGTGGAGCCGGCAGGCAAGCGGGTGGTTGTGCTGGGCGCGGGCGGCGCGGCGCGGGCCATCACCGTGGAGCTGGCGCTGGCAGGCGCGGCGCACATCACCGTGGTCAATCGCTCGGTGGAACGGGGGCGGGAATTAGTGGCTCTGCTGGCAAATAACACCCCCACAACCGCCGAGTTTGTGCCGTGGGACGGCCCGTTTGCCCTGCCCGCCGCCACCGATGTACTGGTCAACGCCACCTCGATTGGCCTTTTTCCCAACGTCACCGAGCAACCCGACCTTGATTACAACACCATCCTGGCAAGCATGACCGTGTGCGATGTAATCCCCAACCCGCCGCGCACGCCGTTTCTGGCGCAGGCAGAGGCTCGCGGAGCCACCACGCTGGACGGGTTGGGGATGCTGGTTTACCAGGGAGCCATCGGCTTTAAAATGTGGACGGGGCACGACGCGCCGGTTGATGTGATGCGCCGGGCGCTGGCTCAAGCATTTGGATTGTGACCTATGCTCATCTACCCGGATGACAGGGTGCTGGTGGCCGTCATGAATAATCTGGAGGATTGGCGGCGGGTGCAGGATGAAGGCTGGTACCGCATTCCGGTTAAGCGCGCCCCGCCGCCGGTTCCCAATATTGACTGGCTGGCCTTTTACCAGACCCGCGTGTTTGGCGATGACCGCTGGGCGGTGCATTATTTTGCCCGCGTTACCGGGCACGAACTGCTCACCCGCCGCGAGCTGCTCCCTGCCGAGCCGGAACACCCCCGGGCCGGGCAGTGGTACTACAAATTGAATTTGGGGCCGTTGCACCACAAACTGCCGCCCATTGTCTCTGACAAATGGCGACGAATCACCTTTGTGTTTACCACCGGCGACCGTTTTGAAGCCGCCACAGAAATCGGCGGGCTGCTCAAAGACACCGACGCCGGCGGTCTGCCGTTTGTTACCCTCAAAGAGGCCGAGCCGGGATTTTTTTATTGAGGTAAATTATTCAGCGGGCAGGGGAATGTACACCGCCGGGGAATCGTACCGTTCGTACAGCAGCCGGAAGGGGCCGGCGTCGGGCGGCACCTGAAAACAGACCGTCCCCTCGAAAGACTCCCCCTCGGCGGCCACGCCGCCCACCGCGTTGGGAATGACCCCGCAGTTGGGGTCGTAGGAAACGTAGAGTTTGCCGGCGGCATCCATCAGCTTGAAATCCGATTCATCAAATGCCAAATAAGATTCACTACCGC
>RFJF01000849.1 GCA_003695455.1 Chloroflexota bacterium | reverse complement strand
CCCATTGTCGCTCACCGAGACGCGCCCCCCCCCGCCGAGGGTGGCCCCGCACCGGTGGCTCCCGCACAGGGCAATCTTCCGTTTGACTACGGCATTCAGGCCGACCCGCGCGGCAACACATCGGCCAACATTGGGCTAATCAAGGGTATGGGCTTCCACTGGGTTAAATTCCAGATGGCCTGGAAAGATGTTGAACCAACGCCGGGCGGATATTCATGGGGCATGTGGGATGAAATTATCAACCAATACGCGGCTAACGGCATCAAAGTGTTGCTCAGCATCCCCAAAGCGCCAGACTGGGCACGCCCGCCGGATGATGACAAAAATGTAGAAGGCCCGCCGCAGGACCCCGCCACGTACGCCAGTTTTGTGGGGCAGGTTGCCGGCCGCTACAAAGGCAAGGTGCAGGCTATTGAGGTGTGGAACGAGCAAAACCTTTATTACGAAGCCGGCGGGCATGGCCGAATTAACCCCGCCGCCTACACCGAACTGCTAAAAGCATCGTACAACGCCATCAAAGCCGCCAACCCCGATATGATTGTGGTCAGCGGCGCGCTCACGCCTACCGGCGCACCGCCGCCCGCCGCCATGGACGATGTGGAATATTTGCGGCAGATGTACGCCAACGGAGCCAAAGGCTTTTTTGACGCCGTAGGTGCGCACCCCAGCGGCTTTGCCAACCCGCCGGATGCCCTCTACCAGGGCGGCGATTTTGACCCCACCCGCGGCTACGATGACCACCGTAGTTTCTTCTTCCGCAACACTATGGAAGAGTACCGCCGGGTGATGGTAGAAAACGGCGACGGCGACAAAACCATCTGGCCCACCGAATTTGGCTGGCCGGTGTGGCGTTTTCAGGGCGACGCCCGCTTTGTTTTTGCCCAGGGCAACTCGCTGGAACAACAGGCCAACTTTACGGTACGTGCCTACCAGCTTGGCAAAGAGTGGGGCTGGGTGGGAACCATGTTCCTGTGGAATCTGGATTACAACATCACCGCCGCCAACTCTGAGCTGGCAAACTTTGGCATCGTCGGTTCGCCCACCTACGATGCGCTTAAAAATATGCCAAAATAGCCGCCCGGCCTGTTATGGATTTTGCTATTTTGCAGCAGATACTTATACTACTTTGTTCGTGCCCACCCGTTTTGGGTTGCCGGTTCAGGGAACAAACCGGCGGCTCGGCGGGAGCGGACTGCAAGTAATCAGTACCACCAGTACCAAGAAGGAAAAGTGAGGCGTTGAGATGTCGTTAAACTCAAATAAAAATCCATTTGAGTTGATTTTTGAAAGCCGCATGGGCGGCATCGTTATCAATTTTGTGTTAATCCCCCTGCTCATTTTGAGCGCCATGCTTCTGCCCCCCATTTCGCTGGCAGACCGTGTACTCAGCATTGGGTACGAAAGCATTGACAGCGACGGCGGCGCCATTCAGGACCCCGACGGGGCGCAGGTTACCTTTTTGCCAGAAGGCATTGAGCGCTCGTTTAAGGCCAAACTCAGTACGGTGCCGCGCAGCCTGTTTTTAGAGGGCGCCGCCGGCAGCGAGCTGTTGGCCGCCGCCGAAAGCATCCCCCCCAATCTGGTAATGAAAAGCCCGCTCTACAGCGTGCAAATCAAAGGCACAGAACCCACAAAAGTCGTGCTAAAAATCCCCATTCCCAACGAATCTGAACCGTACAACACCCTGGATTTGTACGCCTGGAGCGGCGAAAGCTGGGAATGGATTCCCAATCAAATCATCGAAGCAGAAGATGCCATTGAAGCCAATCTTGATTTTGTGCCCGGCTCTGTGGCTGCCATGCAAACGCACCCCGTAAATCCGCAAATTTCTGCCGACTACGACGCCAACGCCTTTGTGCCGGACATTGCCGGCAACACGCTGCTTGAAGTCAACCCCACCGGCCTGTTTCTTGACAGCGACGGCAACCTTGTTGGCGAACCTGCCCCGTTGCCGGCCAACCTGCAAACCGCCGATGTGACGGTCATTCCCACCATTCGCAACTGGTTTTCAGACGGCTCTATCCGCTCTGACCTGGTAGACAACATGCTCATTGACCCGGACACCCGCGACCGCCACGCCCAGTTGGTAGCCCAAACCATTGAGCAGTACGGCTACGCCGGCGTTGACATTGATTACCGTGGCATCAGCCCGGAACTGAAACCCATGTTTACCAACTTTGTTGAAAAACTGCGCGAATATCTGGGGCCGGACAAGCAGCTTTCGGTGCGGGTAGAACTCCCCGCACCCGTTTCTGCCGATACCTGGGAAACCGGCGCGTACGACTGGCGCGCCATTGGCCGGATTGCCAACGTGGTCAAAATTCCCACCTCGCCGGACCCGCGCGCATACGTGCCAGACGGCCAAATGGAAGCTATGCTCAACTGGGGCGTTGGAGAAATCAACCGCTACAAAATTCAGTTGTTGCTTTCTACCCGCAGCACCGAGCAGGCCAACGGCATTACCCAAAATATTGGCTACCAGGAAGCCCTCAGCCCGCTGGGCGCCGTTTCAATTGTGGGCAATGAAAATATTGTTGCGCCCGGCCAAACAATAGATTTTACGCTGAACGGCCTGCAAGCCTCAACCGGTGTTCAGTTTGATGAAAACAGCGGCACTTACTGGTTTGCGTATTTGGATGCCAATAACGCCCAACACACCATCTACCTTGAAAACGCCGCCAGCATTGCCCGTAAATTGCAGTACATTCCGGAGTACAACCTGCGCGGCGTGGCCATTCAAAACCTGCTCAATGAAAACAATGATTCTCAAATCTGGCAAGTGGTAGAAAAATTTAATGAATTGATTATTCCACCGGTTGAAAATAAATTTTCAATTGTGTGGCAGGTTCAAAATCAGGACGGCGGCGTAATTGCCGAAGAAAAATCAGACCTGAGCAACCCCAATTACCGCTGGACCGCCCCCGAAGCCGGCGGCTCGTACCAGGTTGTGGCTGCCATTTCATCAGACCAGCAGGCCGGCACAGTAGACCGGGGCGCCGTGGCGTTGCTGGTG
>RFJF01000848.1 GCA_003695455.1 Chloroflexota bacterium | reverse complement strand
TAACTGCTGAGGGCTGTGCCGGCGTACCCTACCCGCAATTTTTCCATCAAATCACCCTGCTCCTTTCGCCAAATCCGCCCAGGCAGCCAGCATCACCGCCACCGAGGTGGCCCCGGCATCCTGATAGCCGCGCGCGCGCTCGCCCAAAAATTTGGCGCGGCCGTGGCGGGCGGTCATCTCCCGCGTGGATTCAGCACCGATTTGCGCCGCGTCTGCCGCCCGCCGCACCGTTTCAGCGGCGGAAAGCCCCTCGCCCGCCGCGGCCTGCGCGGCTTCTGCCGCCGGGGCCAGCGCGTCCACCATCGTTTTATCGCCGGGTTGGGCTTTGCCCCGCTTTTGCACGGCGGCCAGCCCGGCGGCGAGCATCTCGGCCACGTCGAGCGCAGCCGGCCTGTCTGTTTCTTTCAAACTCCGGCCCGCGCCCGTGAAAAACGCGCCAAACAGCAAGCCCGATGCCCCACCCACACTGTTCTGCACCGCTTTGCCGGCAGTACGCCAAACGGCCTCCGGCGTGGGATCATCCAGCGCCGCCACCTGCTGTGCGGCCTGGCGCAGGGCTTTGGCAATGTTGTGGCCGTGGTCGCCGTCGCCCACGGTGGAATCCAGTGCCGACAGTTCATCCTGCCGGGCGGTGACGGCTTGGGCCATCGCGGCAATGATTTGCGCCGATTGTTGTACATCAATGGTGTCAGACATACTTGCTTCGCTCATCCCACGGATTTGAACCACGCGCCGTTGGCCGGAGCATCGTACAGATTTTTGAGCTGCGCATCCACCCGGCACAGCGATAGCCCAAAACCGGACATCTCTTGCGTGGTGGCGTACGCCCCCAGCCAACTGCGGTGAATTTTGATACCAGACTCGCCGAGAAGTTGGGCCACCCGGCGGTGCAAAATTGACAGTTCCATCAGGGTCAGGCTGCCGCTGTTGTTCAGCAAAACGCACACCTCGTCCCCCGCGCGGAAGGGTAAATCTTCCAGAATTGGCCCGAGCATCCGGGCCACGGTTTCATCGGCAGACATCATTTTGCCTTTGTACATCCCCGCCTCGCCGTGAACGCCCATCCCGATTTCGATTTCGTCGTCGCCCAATTCAAACATCGGTTCACCGGTGATGGGGTGGGCGCAGGGGGTGAGGGCCATCGACAGGGTGCGGGTGTTGTCGCGCACCTTTTCGGCCAGCGCTTTGCAGGCAGCCAAATCGGCCCCGGTTTCGGCAAAGGCGCCCAGCATTTTCCACGTAAAAAACAGCCCCGCCGTTCCGCGCCGTTCCGGCTCCCGCCCTTTGGGCGCCGAGGAAATGTCGTCGTACAGCACCACCATTTCCACGTTTTCCAGCCCCTCGTCCTCGGCCTCTTCCAGCGCGGCTTCGGCGTTCATCAAATCTCCGGCGTGGTGCGAGACGCACAGCAGCACACCCGCCGCCGGATGGGCAGCTTTGATGCCGGCCAAAATCCGGCCCGGCCCCGGCGCGGCAAAAATATCACCGGGGATGTTGACGTCAAACAGGCCCGGCCCCACCCAGCCAATCATGGCCGGCTCGTGCCCGCTGCCGTTGCCGATGACCAGCGCCACTTTGTTGGCGGGCTTGGGGGTACGGCGCACAATCAGGCCGTCGTCCGTGAGCCGGACAATGTTGGGGTAGGCGGCGGCAAAGCCTTCCAGCATTTCCGGCACAATATTTTGGGGATTGTTGATGAGTTTTTTGGTGCGAACAGCCATGGTTTCCTCGCTCAAGCAAAGTATTGGCGCAAAAATGCCAGCGATTGCCGGGCTTCAGCGTCGTAATCCTGCACCAGCGGCCGCCAGACGTTGACGGTGCGCCCGGTTTCAGCGTTGGGGTTGGGAAAGGTTTCGATGACCAGCCCGCCCCGGTAATTTACCGCGTCCAGCGCCTGCCGGATGGCCGGCCAATCAATTTGGCCCCGGCCCGGCAGCTTGCGGTTGCCGGCGGCGCAGTGAAAATGGCCGATGTGCGGGCCGGCGGCACGGATGGCGGCGGCGATGTTGTCTTCTTCCATATTCATGTGGTAGGTGTCCAAATGAAGTTTGACCGCCGGGTGGTCCACTATCTCCAGATAGGCCAGCCCTTCGGCAACGGTGTTGAAGATGTAGGTTTCAAAGCGGTTGATGATTTCCAGCGAGATGGTCACGCCTAAATCACCGGCAACGGCCGCCACCTCGCGGATGGCGGCGGCGCTGCGTTCGCGGTAGGGGCGCAGGTCGGCGGCATTGGGGAAGTGCAGCCACGGCACGTGGGGCAGGCCACCCAAAATGGGGCTTCCCAGCTTGTGCGCGGTTTGCACGCAGCGTTTCAGGTACTCAATTCCGGCGCGGCGGGTGGCGGCATCCGGGCTGGTGATGTCCATTTCCAGCGGCAGGCCCATGCTGCAAAAGACATCCAGCCCCAGCCGGTCCAACTCGGCGCGGATGGGCGCAATATCAATGTCCGGCCCTGAAATCAGCGAAATCTCGACGGCCTCAAAGCCGCACTCGGCGGCCCGGGCAAACCAGGCGGTCTGGTCATCGGCCCAGTTGTCTATCCAGTAGAAAATCTCAATTCCAAATGTGCGCATTGCGTGTCCTTTGCGGCCGGTCAGGAGTCAGCCGGCTCAAACGCCATCAACATAATGGGATGGTCTACCGGGCCGTTGTTGTAAACCACCCGCACCGGCATCCCGTGCCGGATTTGGCTCAGGTCGCCAAAATTTTGCAGCAGGTGAGCAAACAGCGTGTCCGCGCCCTCCATTTTGACGTAGGCCAGCACATACGGCGTTTTCAGAAATGAAAGCATGGCCGGGGCGTAGTGCAGCACCGAAAAGCTGACCACCTGCCCGCGCCCGCTCAACTCAACCCAGCCGGTGATGGTCAGGTCATCCGGGCAGACCGGACGGGGCGGCGTCCAGACTTTTTGGCATTTGGGGCAGCGGGTGGCAAAAAAGCGGCGATTTTCCAACTCCAGAAAGAAGCGGGAATATTTACCCAAACTGTGTTTGTAATGTTGCGTCCATTCCAGACCGAGGACCTCAATTTCGCGGAAGTCGGCCCACGGGTCGGGGTTGGGGCCCAGCGGGTCAGGGGCGGGGAGGTGTTTGAGCTTGCCGGTGACGGTTGCCATCAGTCGCGCCTTTCAAAAATGTTGACCACGCAGTGGGTGCCGGTTCCGGCGTGGGTGTCGGTCAGACCGCGCCGGGCGTTGGCTACCTGCCGCCGGGGATCGGCCTGGCCGCGTAATTGCAGCATTATTTCAATGGCCTGGGCAATGCCGGTGGCGCCTACCGGCGCCCCCCGGCCCAACAACCCGCCGGAAGTATTGACCGGCAGGTCGCCGCCCAAATCAAATACCCCGTCTTCGGCCAGCGAGCCGGCTTTGCCGTACTCACAAAAACCCAGTTCCTCGCAGGCCTGCAGTTCCACGCCGCTGTAAGAATCGTACAGTTCGGCCACGTCAATCTCCGTCCGCGGGTTTTTAATCCCGGCCATTTTGTACGCCTGCCGGGCCGCTTCCCGTTTGCCTCTGAAGTGGGCCAGACCGGGGTAGGGAAAGGGCCGGTCGCCGAGGCGCATGGTATCGGTGCCGCAGCCGGTGGCGGCAAAGGTGATCGCCGGGCGCTCGTTCCAGCGGGTCGAGTGGCGGGCCGCCCAATCCTCCGTGGCCAGAATCACCGCCGCCGCGCCGTCGGAGAGCAGGCTGCAATCCAGTAACTTGTACGGTTCGGCAATGGGAATGGAGTTGAGCACATCGTCAACGGTCAAATCCATGGGCTTTTGGGCGACCGGGTTGAATTGGGCGTTGCGCCGGTTTTTTACGGCAACATGCGCAAATTGCCGCTCGGTGGTGCCGTAGAGGCGCATATGTTCACGCATCATCGCTGCGTAATAGGCGGTGTACGTGCCGCCGACCATCATTTCCCAGTCGGCGTCAGAGGAAAGGGAGAAGAACTGCTGGGCCGTGGCGGAAGTGACGCTTCGCCCGTTGGTCTCGCCACCGTACACAATAATGGAATCACACAGACCGCTTTTGACGTAGGCAAAGGCCGTGCGCAGCGCCAGCGCGCCGGTGGCTCCGCCGCCTTCAACCCGCACGTTGGGCTTGGGCACCATGCCGATATGATCGTGCAGAATGGCCCCCAGGGTCATCTGCCGGTTAAAGTGGTCGCTTTCGTAGCTGGTCAGGCCGTGTTCGACGGTTTGCAAATCCACGCCGGCATCGTCTACTGCCAGCAGCACGGCCTCGGTGACCAAATCCCGCACCGAGGCATCAACCCGTTCGGCGGCAAATTTGGTGATACCGCCCCCCACAACCACCACCTCGCGGCTAGCCATCGGCGTCAATCACTTTCAGTACACGCTGTTTAGATTGCTCAACGTGGTTTTTGAGGTGCTGCACCAGCGAGACGGCATCGCGCTGCTCAAGCGCCTGCAAAATTGCCTCGTGTTCGGCTTCGGTGAATTGTTTTGAATCGGTCACGTTGAATTTTTGACGAACCCGGGCGATGTGCAAATGGGTGTCAATCTGGGCGTAAATATCGGCCAGGCGCTTGTTTTTTGCCATGTTCACCAGCGTCCGATGAAACTGGCGGTCCATTTCAATGTATTTGCTCACAATGACCTGGTAGTCGCCGGACCGGAGCAGGCGTTTCATTTCTGCGGTGATGGCCCGGAGTTGGCTGAATTCGTCAGTAGCGGCTTCGCGCACGGCAATTTCGGCAGCGGCACATTCCAGAATCCGGCGCACGTCAAAACTTTCGGCCACGTCCTGCGCGTTGAGGTCAACAACGTACGTGCCGCGCCGGGGCCGAATTTCGACCAGTCCCTCGGCTTCTAACCGGTGCAGAGCTTCCTTGAGAGGCGTGCGGCTGATACCCAGTTGTTCCTCCAGCCGGGAAAGGTCAAACCGGTAGCCGGGCGGATATTCGTGATTGAGGATTCGTTCGTGCAGAATTTTATACACCTCATCACGGATGTTAACCAGCGTTAGTTTGTCGGTATTGGTTGCTTCCATAGCATCTTTAAATGTTGGTCGCGGCGGAAATTAAGGGAAAGGGGATAAAATCTGAAATTTCACATTTCAGATTTTAGCAAAGGTGTTTCTGGTTGTCAAAAAAACCCCGTCCAAAATTTAGATGACCGTCAAACTGTAAATTGGGGCCATGTAAAAGCAGAAACACCTGGGGTTTGAACGATGCCTGATTGCCCCAAATAAAAAATGAGCCACCCCTGTTTTTTACTTCGGGATGACTCATTTTTTAATTTGTGTTTTTGTTGTCAGCAGATTACATATTCTGGATGATGGCGCTGGCAAATTCGCTGGTTTTTACCTTGGTTGCGCCTTCCATCTGGCGGGCAAAGTCATACGTGACAATCTTTTGTTCTACCGTCTTTTCAAACGCAGAACGCACGAGGTCGGCGGCTTCGCGCCAGCCAATGTATTCCAGCATCATGACGCCGGAGAAAAGGAGGCTGCCGGGGTTCACTTTGTCCAGATTGGTGTACTTGGGCGCAGTACCGTGGGTGGCCTCAAAGAGCGCTACGTGGTCGCCAATGTTGGCGCCGGGGGCAATCCCCATCCCGCCGATTTGGGCGGCCAACGCATCGCTCAGATAATCGCCGTTCAGGTTGGGGGTAGCCAGTACGCCAAATTCTTTGGGGCGCAGCAGTGCGTGCTGGAAGATGATGTCGGCAATGCGGTCTTTCATGAGGATTTTGCCTTCGGGCTGCTTGCCGTCATATTTTTCCCACAGTTCATCTTCGGTAATGGTGACATCGCCAAATTCTTCTTTGGCAACCTCGTACCCCCATTTCCGGAACGCGCCTTCGGTGAATTTCTGGATGTTGCCTTTGTGAACCAGGGTTACACTGTCAATGCCGTAATCAATGGCGTACTGGATGGCTTTGCGAACCAGCCGTTTGGTGCCAAAGGCGCTGATGGGTTTAATGCCAATGCCGGCGCCTTCAAAGAATTTTGCACCAAGCTCTTCACGCAGGAATTTTGCCAGTTTCTCGTTTTCCGGGGTGCCGCTTTCGTATTCAATGCCGGCATAAACGTCTTCGGTGTTTTCACGGAAGATGACCATGTTTACCCATTCGGGGTGTTTGACCGGGCTGGGAACACCCTTGTACCAGCGTACAGGCCGCACACAGGCGTACAGGTCCAGCACCTGGCGCAGGGTTACGTTCAGGCTGCGGAAGCCGCCGCCTACCGGGGTGGTCAACGGCCCCTTGATGCCAACGTAAAATTCACGCATGGCATCAAATGTTTCCTGGGGCATGTAGTCGCCGTTGTACAATTTGGCGGCTTTTTCACCCGAGTAAATTTCCATCCACGCGATTTTGCGCTGGCCGCCATATGCCGCTTGCACCGCCGCGTTCCAAATGCGCAGACTGGCTGTGGTGATGTCGTACCCAATACCGTCGCCTTCAATGTATGCCAAAATGGGATTGTCAGATACATTAAGCTTGCCGCCTGAAACGGTAATTTTATCGCCTTCCTGGGGGACAACAATATTATCGTATGCCATTGATTTTGCTCCTCATCGAATATTTAAATGGATTAAATTTGGTTATTTCAACTTATGTAAATAGATATCTTTCGGCGGCATTATTCTACCGGCAGGTCACATCTTTGTCAATGCCCGGCTTCTTTGTAAACACATGTTGCATAAGTATTACTTATGCCCGGTTTCTGGGCTGCAAAACGCCCGCCCCCAAATCAGACGCAATTTGCGCGCGGAACGCCTCGTCATCAATGCTGAAAAGTTGGCCGTTGCTCTGTTCTGCAAACCGGCTGGCCAACCAAACAATGGCTTGTGCCGGTTCTTCAATGGGCCTGAGCTGGTTTTCTCGATGCCACTTTTGCCATACCCCCACCCGGGGAAAACGTTGCGCAGGCGTTTGGCGCATTTCGGCCTGCATGAGTGTGTCTACAATGCCCGGTCTGAATGCAGAAACGGCCACGCCGCTGCCGTCAACCTCGGCGGCCAGGGTGCCGCTAAAACGTTCCAGCCCGGCCTTGCTGGCAGTGTAGGCGCTGGCCCCTTCCAAATTGCTTTCAGCCGCCCCGGAAGATACGTTGATAATCCGCCCGCTGCCGCGCTCAAGCATGTGCGGCAGCACAGCTCGCGCGCACAAAAAGGGGGCAATCAAATTAACCGCAATCAAACGCTGCCAGGCGGCAGGCGATACTTCCCACACTTTTCCCAGTGGCTGAATGAGCGCTGCATTGTTGACCAGAATATCAACCCGGCCAAATGCCCGCAGGGTGAGCACCAGCAAGTGGTCTACTTCTGCCAAGTCACTCACGTCGGTAGGGATGGCCAGCGCGTGACCGCCGGCCTGTTTAATCTCGCGGGCAACGCCCAGAATTTCGCCTTCTGTGCGAGCCGCCAGCACCACCGATGCTCCGGCGGCGGCCAGGGCTTTGGCTGTGGCTTTGCCAATTCCCCGGCCCGCCCCGGTTACGATGGCAACCTGGCTGTGCAACAGTTTTTTTGTTTCCATTTTCTTCTCCTCAAAAATCGGTCTGAAATTATCCACGGGGGGCAGAATTCTAATTCTGCGACACACCCGGGTATGGCCCCGTTTTACCCCGGGGTTGTTCAGGCAACCGTAGGATTATATTGAAAGGTAAAGGCAGGCACAAATTCAACCAAACACACAAACCAGCGGGCTATATTCAATCTGGGGCGTTTTGTGATAAAATGAGGGGCACAGTCAGAGCAATAGCCGGGCCTGCCGGTGTGCGTTACACCGGCAATATTGGAAAATCTTATGCCGAAATCATCAATGTCCAGAGATGACCTGCTTCAGGAATTGGCCGATTTGCGCCGGCAGGTTGCCGAGTTGGAAACTCAGGTTCAGGAAAAGTCAGAGGCCGCCAGCGAGGCCACAATTCTGCTGACGCACGAAATTGCCGAGCGATTTCAGATTGAAATGTCGCTGGAAAAAGAGCACAATCTGCTCCGAACCCTGATTAACAATATTCCCGACTCTGTTTTTGTGAAGGATACAGAACACCGGCTGGTCATGAGCAACACGGCGCATTTGCAAATTTTGGGGGTAGACAGCGCCGAGGAGGCCGTTAACAAAACTGACTCAGATTTCTTTCCGGATGAATACGCGGATGTGTATCACGCCGACGAACGCCGGATTTTTGAAACCGGGGCACCACTCATCAACAAAGAAGAGCCGTACCTGGACGCAATGGGGCAGCCACGGTGGGCGGTTACCACCAAACTGCCGCTGTACAATGAATTGGGCCGCATTTCTGGGTTGGTGGGAATCAGCCGCGATATCACCGACCGTAAATTTCTGGAACGCAAATTGCGTGAATCTCTGGAGCAGCGCAACCGGCAGGTGCGCCTTTCTACCCGGCTGGCGCAGGATATTGCCGCCACCGCAGACCTGCACACGCTGTACCAGCGCGCCATCACCCAAATTCAGCAACAATTTGGGTATTACCACACCCAACTTTTGCGGTACGATTCTGAAAGAAAGGTATTGAGTCTGATTGCCGGCTACGGCGAAGCAGGTTTAAAAATGACCGCCGCCGGCCACCAAATGCCGCTGGGGCGCGGACTAACCGGCATGGCCGCGCTGACCGGCACGTCTGTACTGCGGCCGGATGTGCAGGCCGACCCCAACTGGCAGCCGCAAGCCCTGTTGCCCAAAACCAAAGGCGAGCTGGCCGTTCCCATCAAACAGGGGCGCGAAAGCGCCCAGGTTCAGCGTAATGTGCTGGAACACTTTGTGGCGCACAATTTTGATGCCGTGGCCGTGACCGCCATCAACCCGGCGGTGGTTGCCCCGGTTGCCCGGCAGGCTATTAAGCAGGGAATCTACGTTGCTGCAACTATTGATATGGGTGAAAAGTGCCAAACCGCGCTGGTCACCACGCAAGATTTTGAACTGGGCCGGTTGCTGGGTACGGCCGCCGGCCGGTGGGCCGCCCGCCACGTTCCGGCCGGCCGGCGGCTTGATGTTGGCATTCTGCACAATCGCCCGATTGCGCAGTTTGCCGAACGCGAACGTGGCATGCTGGAGGGCATTGCTTCTGCATTTAACGGCGCGTTTGAGGTGGCAGCCGCCGAATTAGCCACCGACGCCGACCAGGGGTTGTCAATTGCCGAACGGTGGCTGAAAACACAGCTCAACCTGCAAATGATTTTGGCCATCAACGATGTTGGCGCGTTGGGCGCTTACCAGGCCGTCATTGCCGCCGGGAAAAACAACCCCGACACCTTTTTTGTGGGGGGTATTGACGGGGTTGCGCCCGCGCTTGACGCGCTGGCAGAAAAGGGGGCCTACCGGGCTACCGTTTTTCGGCCGGCAAAAAAAATGGGCGCCTTGCTGGTGCGCTCGCTGGCGGCGGCCATTGCCAACCAGCCGTTTGACACACTCACCCGCGTTGAAAGCGCATTGGTCACACCGGAAAATCTGCCCCAATTTCTGGAATCCGGCGCGGCTCACCAAATGCCGCCATTTCCCCAACCCTTTGATAACCTGCACGGACGGAAAATTGGCTTGAGCGTGATGAATCTGGCCAACCCGTTTTTTGCGGACCTGGCAGAAGGCGCTCGCCGTGAAGCACAACACCACGGGGTAGAACTGGTTGTAAACGACCCCAAACAGGTGCTGGGTGTGCTTGATGTGCAAAGCGATGTGGCCGGGCTGTTAACCGAGGCGGACCAACTGGCTTTGCAGGGTTTTTGCGGGCAGATTGCCGCCGCCATCGAAGGAACCCGGCTGCGGCAGGAAATGTCAGAGCGGTTGGCAGAGCGGGCGCAATTACTGGAGCATTTGCAACAACAGAACGATTATTTGTTTGCCCTGCACAGCACCACGCTGGATTTGATGAATCGGCTGGATTTGGCCGATTTACTGCATGCGGTGGTTACGCGGGCCGGCCAATTACTCAACACCGAACACGGTTTTGTAGCGCTGGTGGATTCTGAACAGACTGCCATCAAAGTGAAAGTGGGTGTGGGGTTGTACAAGGATTTTTTGGGCGTGCGGCTCAAACCCGGCGAAGGGGTGGCCGGCCGGGTGTGGGTAACCGGCGAAGCACTGATTGTAGACAAATACGACACCTGGGCGGGCCGTGCCGCCGCCGTGCCCCCCGGAATTGTTCGGGCGCTGGTGGGCGTTCCCCTCAAGTCGGGGCACCATGTGGTGGGTGTGCTGGGCGCGGCGCACAACTTTGACAGCAGCCTGACCTTTGGCGATGCGGAAATCTTGCTGCTCAACCGGTTTGCGCAACTGGTGTCGGTGGCGCTGGAAAATGCCCGGCTGTACGCGGTTGAACACACCCGCACCCAGGAGCAGGCAAAGCAGGCAGAATTGTGGCGCGGCATGCAGGAATTTTCGTCGGCGCTCAATGCCTCGCTGGATTTGGATACCGTGCTCGATAATGCGTGCCGGCGGTTGGTGCAGCTAATTC
>RFJF01000847.1 GCA_003695455.1 Chloroflexota bacterium | reverse complement strand
GGGTTGGGGTTACTGTGGGGGTGACGGTAGACGGGGCCGTCACCGGAATTTGCGCCACCGCCGAACAGGGCAGAAAGCGCAGCCCGGTGGGGTCGGTGGCGGTAAAAGTGAACTGGTACGTGCCGGGATTTTGGGTTTGGCTGTACGCGCCGTCGTAATCGCCGGTGCGGTCTTCCAACCCCAGTCCGGGCTGGGTTGACTGGATGCTGACCACCTGCCGTACCACGTCGGCGTCCACATTTGCGCCGACCAGAGGCAGGTCGTTGCCGTCAACCAGGCTCACCCGCACCCGGATGGTTTCACCCGCGGTGTAGGAATCCTTGAAAAAGTTGATATTTGACACCCGGCAGGCTTGCAGTGTGCTGCCCGGCGTGGCGGTGGGGGTGGCTGTCGCGAATTCGGTGGCGGTGGGGGTCAGTGTGCCGTAACCGTGCGCCAAAATGTCATCGGCCTGCGCCAGTACTGTTGCCAGCGCCGCCGCAAAAATAATTGCGCTGAAAAGTATAAATTTTGGATAATTTCGATATCTTTTCATTTTGAACTTCCCTCACTTGCTGTGTGCCGCACCCGCCATTGCCGGAGAGCCAGACCTCGCGGACATGTCCGCGAGGTCTGACGTAGAATCGGGGTCACTTAAAACGGGAATGTGCCGCTGGGTACCGAACCATCGGTGGGGCCGGATACGCCAAAGTTTTTGGCCATCAGTACCAAATCCTGAATGTTGATCAGACCATCGGGGATATTGCCGGGGCCGGTGTAATCGGCCGATTGCAGCAGGGTGGTCTCGCTGGGGGGCGGGCCAACGGGGCTGCCCAGCAGGCTGGCCATCAACTGGATGTCAAAAATGTTGATCACGTTGTCGTTGTTCAGGTCGCCGGCCAACAGCCACACCGAACTTGAATTGCCCGGATCGGTGAAGTTGGCCGTGGCGCTCAGATAACCGGCCCGGCTCACGCTGATGCTGTAGGGCGGGCTGGTGGTGGCGTTGTTGAACGTGCAGAAGCCCAGCGGGTCCACGCCGCCGCCATCGCAGGGGTAAATGCCGTTGATGGTTACCTGGGTGAGTACGTCATCCGGCACGGCAGGGATGTTCAGGCCGCTGTTCTGGCCGCCTTCCAGCCCAATCTGGAACTTGAAAATGCTGGGCGGGTCAATGGTGATAGTGGCGTTCACGGTGGGAACCGGCGTCACGCTGGGCACGCCGCCATTGTCTACTACCAGCGAGGTTGTGCCATCCAGACAGATATTGCCCACATCGTTGACCGCCGCGTCGGGGTCACTGCGCCAGGTGATGTCCAGCAGACTGCCGCTGCCGTTCACGGTCATGGCCGGATTCAGGTAGGCCACCGTCACCGTAAACGAGCTGTCGCCGCCGCATTGCAGTGCTGCGCCGCCGCTGGTCACGGTCATAAAATAGTCAACGCCGCGCGTGCCGGGCAGCAGGTCGCCGGGTTCCACGCTGTCCGGCGCAACAATCGAGGCGTCGTAGCCGATGGCCAGCGTAAAGCCGGAAATCTGCTGCGCCCCCTGAATATCGAGCCGGGTCAGTACTGCGCCGTCGCCGCGCGCCACGGACGTTGCCGGCGGATTCCACAGGAACGTGGTGAAATCCACCGCCTGAATGCTGACGTCGCCGCCCGGCCCCTGCGCGGCGGCCGGCAAAGCCAGCAGCGCGGCCAGCAGCAGCGCCAGCGCCAAAACCGGGAGCGACTTGAATAGGTTTTTAAACTGCATTGCAATTACCTCCTGTCATAAAGCTAAAGTTAGATACCATAACTTCATCTTATCAAGTCGCTTGTTTCAACTCAACAGTAACAATACTCAAATCAATTGAGTACTTTCCCGGCGATGTTATTGCGTGGTAGCACGGACAAATTTTTACCGCCAATCTTGACGACCGGCCTCTACCTCATTATGATGAGTACGATACAATTTGCAGAGCAGAAACAATGTCACCCATCCGAATTTTGATTGCCGAAGACCAAACTATTTTGCGAGACAGTTACGCCCACCTGCTGGCCGAATCGGGCCGGGTGGAGGTGGTTGCCTCGGTAGCCGACGGGCAGGCCGCCGTGGAAGCAGCGCGCCGCCTGCAGCCCGATGTTGTTTTGCTGGACATCCAGATGCCCAAACTCAACGGCATTGAGGCCGCCCGGCAAATTCGGGCCGACCTGCCCGGCGTGGGCGTGGTTCTGCTTTCGCACTACAGCGAGCGCCAATACGCCGAGAAATTTCTGCGCGACGGTACCGCCGGCAAGGCCTACCTGCTCAAAACCACGCTCAGCGAACCGTCGTCGCTGATTCGGGCCATCGAAGTGGTGCTGGAGGGCGGGGCCATGCTGGCCCCGGAAATCCAGAACGAGATGCTCCGGCTGGCCTCCAGCGACCCCTACGCCCGCCTCCGTGAGCTGACCAAACGCGAAACCGAAGTGTTGCAACTGATGGCCGAGGGCTACACCAACATCAGTATTGCCAACAAGCTGTCCATCAGCGAGCGCACGGTTGAAAGCCACGTGAACAACATTTTTTCCAAGCTAAATCTCACCTCAGAGGCCCGGCGCAACCCCCGCGTAATGGCCGTGCTGCTGTTTGTGCACGCCACGGCGTAGAGTTTTTCGAGTTCATTGAGTTGATGAGTTCATAGAGTTGGTAGAGTTCGTTGGGTTGATGGTCAACTCCACAAACTCCATTAACTCCACAAACCCTATTAACTCAATTCAGATAGCGAGTGAGCGCCTGCAAATGCGCCGGCGCACGGCTGGGCTGCCCAACCGGCAGCCGGGCGCGCACCGTTGTACCCTGTTCCGGCGCAGAATGGAACACCAGTTTGCCCTGCCATGCCAGCGTCCGCTCGTACATCGAAAGCAGCCCCAAATGGCCGTTCTGCCCCATTAACTGTTCCGGCGCGGCGTTAATGCCCCGGCCTGTGTCGCGCACGGTCACGCTCACGGCTTGCTCATCCCAGCGCAGGTGAACAAATATCTGCGCGGCATGAGCGTGTTTCAGGGCGTTATCCAGCGCCTGCCGGGTGATGTAGTACAGGTCGCGTTCAAGTTTGGGGGCCGGCAATCGCTGCCGGTCAAATCCCTGCGCAGTCAGGGTGATGGTTTGAGCCGTGTCGCCGCTGTGGGGCCGGCGGGCCAGCGAATCCAGGTAGGCTTCTACCGCGGAAATCAGCCCCAAATCTGTCAGCACCGAGGGATGCAGCCCCTGCGTGATTTCGCGCAGCCGCCGGTTGATGTTTTGCGTTTCGGTTTCCAGATTTTCCAGCCAGCCTTGTACTTCTGCCGGATTGCCGGTCAGGTGGTCCCGGCTGCGGCGCAGCCCCAGCGCCATAGCCG
>RFJF01000846.1 GCA_003695455.1 Chloroflexota bacterium | reverse complement strand
GTTTCATCCCACACACCCAGTTTGAGCAGCAGGGCGTGGGCGGATTCGGGGCTTTGGGTGCGGCCCAGTTCGCGCAGAACCCAACTTTTGTCTTGCAGGCCAAAGGCCACGGCCTCAACATCCTGCAAATAGCCGGCGTCCTGCTCCGGGGAAAATTGGCCGGCCTGCACCCGCGCCAGAAAATCGGCGCGGGCCTGTTTTTCGCGGGCTTTGGCCTGCCGGTCGGCCTGCGTTTTTTCCACATCCTCCGGCAGGCGAGCCTCAATTTCTGTGATTGAGCCGCGAAAGTAGAGGCCGTCATCCAGCAATTGCCACACGGCCCAGGCGGTGGCGGGGGTGAATTCGTCAAAAATCAGCTCGGCCAGTTCCGCCAGCGAGGTGGTTTGGCCGGCCAGCAGTTCCCACGCGGTTTCAACATCGCCGGGGGGTGGGGTCAGGCCCAACAGATTTTTGACCGGGCCGGGATGGAGCAGGGTTACATCTTTGGGGCGAACTTTGGCGGTTTTGCCGGAGTCTGTTTCGATGTCCAGCTTGTCGCCCGGCTGTAAAATCCGGGCGGGCCGGTTTTTGTAGAGAATCAGGCTGTCTTTTGGCAGAGATTGGCCCATTTATGTTTGGTCGGAGGGTCGCCAAAAGTAGAGCAGACCGGCAATCAGCAGTGACACACCAAGGATGCTCAACAACAACATCGCCAGCCGTTTTTGGTCGTAGCCAGTGCTGCTGCTGCCAAAATCGCTGGGGCGGGCCACGGCAGAGGGCGTGGACGGTTCAACCAGCGGGCCGGGTTCGGGGAGTTCGTCCACCGGGGTGTCAATCCACTTGTCGCCTTCTTCAATCAACATCACGGGGATGTCTTCTTTGATGGGGTATTTGCGACCGCAGTCCGGTTCGGTGCAGGCCAGCCAGTGACCGCCGCCCACCAGATTCAGTTGGCCGGGGTCGTCTCCTTCTTTGCGGGTGGGGCCGCTGACGCAGTACGGGCAGCGGAGAATTTCCAGTAAATCCGGCGATACAGCCATCGTATATCCTCCATTCGTGGATTATTTTACAAAGTGATGGGTTATCTTATCGCAAATGCACGGCAATGGCAAACGCCGGTGAATGAGCAATGAGAGGGCTGAAAAATGCCCGGCAACTCGATTGTGAAAATCAGTTCGGGCTGCCGCCACGGGCAATCAATCTGATAACCTCTGGCCTTATCTTATCAACAACTCGCCCCCAAACCGAAATGCACCCACCGCCTAAATGAGATAATTCATTGCTGCCGGTTTTTGCGGGGAATTTTCTTTTTGGCTTGGATGAAAACCTTGTTGGGTAGCAACAATTCTGCGGCAATTTTGCGGATTTGCTCAATCTCTGCCGAGGAGGCTTCGCCGTCGGCGGCAGCCACGGCAAACAGCACGTCCAAAAAACGGGTACTCTCGTCCGGCGTGCAGACCTTTACAAATTCACGAGCCAGCCGCAGATGGTCCAGCGCCCGCGATTCATCGGACGCGGCCACCTCAACCACAAACGCGGCTTCGCCGGGCGTAAGCCCCCAACCGCTTTGCAGGGCTTGCACCATCACATCAAATTCGGCCTCGGTGATGGTTTGGCTGATGCGGGCAATCTGGGCCATAATGCCCCCCGCCAGACACAACTTGCGCAACTCGGCGTCGGGAATGTCCAGGTCGGCATCGTCCAGGTTGAGCCGCTGGTGCAGGTTGTAGTAGACCTTGTTTTTGATGTAATCCTCAAAATGTTCTTCTCGATTGGGCGCGCCGTCCAACGCCTGCGACCGTTTGGCCAGCAGGCCGTTCACAAACCTGGAGAACCCGCCAACGCCCGCCCCGGAACCGATATCGGCCTCAATCTCGCGCACCACCTGCTGTTCTTCGGGGGTTACTTCACCGTCGGCGGCCACCAGTTCATTGAGCGCCTTCATTACCAGTTGCCGGTCCGCTGCCGATTTGATGTTCTGCTGCAACTCAGCCACCAATCTGGCCCGCTCGGCCTCACCCACCGGGGTCTCCATGTACATTTCAAGCACAGCCCACTGGTGAGCCGTCATCTCCGGCAGCCGAAATGTGAGGTCTTTTAAACTGTTGATTTCATCCGGGGTCACTTTGCCGTCAACCCACGCCGCGGCGATAATCACTTTGCCCAGGGTCATAATTAAGTCTGTGGTTGCCATTTGTTTGCTCCGCTGAAAGAATAGCTCTATTAAACATGATTTCCGCCAATTTTGCAACATCGATTCAGAATCCAGAATCCAGATGTCAGAATCCAGAAACCGGATTCCGAAACGCAATGCAGTGGGCAGAAGATTGGTTTGCACATCCGGTAGCAGATTACCATATCTGAAATCTGAACTCTGTATTCTGTACTCTGGTACTCTGCAACGGCATTGCAAAATCCGGCAGATAATGGTAAAGTACCCGTTTGATTGAAAAATACCGCTGGATGTACGGTGCCAACCCAATGCAAAAATCGCTTATCATTCGCGGCGCGCGCGAACACAACCTCAAAAATATTGATGTGGAAATTCCCCGGGACCAATTGGTGGTCATCACCGGGCTATCGGGCAGCGGTAAAAGCAGCCTGGCCTTTGATACCATTTACGCCGAAGGCCAGCGGCGCTACGTTGAAAGCCTGTCGGCGTACGCCCGCCAGTTTTTGGGGCAAATGGACAAACCCGACGTGGACCAGATTGAGGGCCTCAGCCCGGCCATCAGCATTGATCAAAAGGGCGCCAGCCACAACCCGCGTTCCACCGTGGGCACCGTCACCGAAATTTACGATTACCTGCGCCTGCTGTTTGCCCGCATTGGCACGCCCCACTGCCACAACTGCGGCCGTGAAGTGAACGTGCAAACCAGCCAGCAAATTGTGGATGCCATTTTGGGCAAGCCCGACGGCAGCCGGATTATGATTTTGGCCCCGCTGGTGCGCGACCGCAAAGGCGAACACCGGGCCATATTTGAAGATATCCGCAAAGCGGGATTTGTGCGGGTGCGGGTAGACGGCCAAATTTTGGACCTGGATGAGGAAATCACGCTGGAGCCGTTCAAACTGCACACCATTGAGGCGGTGGTGGACCGGTTGGTCATTCGCCATGCCGCCGATAACGGCAGCGGCGACGAACTGCCGGAGGATGCCGCCCGGCTGGCCGACTCGGTGGAAACGGCGCTCAAACTGGGCGGCGGCACGCTGCTGGTTCACGATGTAACCAACCCGGCCAAACCGTGGGACAAGCTGTTCAGCGAGCAGTTTGCCTGCCTGCACTGCGGCACCAACCTGCCGGAAATCGAGCCGCGCACCTTCAGTTTCAACAGCCCCCACGGCGCTTGCCCCGCCTGCGACGGGCTGGGCAAAAAGGCCGAAATTGACCCCGACCTGGCCCTGAATTTGGAGCGCACACTTGAAACCGGGGCCATTCGGCCGTGGGCCAAACACAGCCGCGCCCACAAAAACGGCTACTACGCCCAGCTCATCCGCTCGATGGCCCACCACTACGGGCTGCCAATGGACCGCGCCCTGTCTGAATTTTCTGCCCGCCAGCGTGACCTGATTTTGTACGGCGGCAAACCGGGCGATAAAATTACCATCAGCTACCAGAACGCCAGCGGCCAAACCCGCAGCTTTGAAACAGAATTTGAGGGCGTCATCC
>RFJF01000845.1 GCA_003695455.1 Chloroflexota bacterium | reverse complement strand
TGGCAACATCAACCGATGCCAACGTGGTTTTCAACACATCGGCCCGGCGGGTCATTTCGGCGGTGGTTTCTGACACAGGCGGCGCGGCGCGCAAACCGCGCCACAACAGGTTGGCAAGTTGCGGCGCTTTTTGGGCCGGCAGCCGGTAACGGCGTTTCTCTTCAAACTTGCAGCGGGCGCAATCGAGCGCGGTATTGGCGGTGCAAATATCGCCGGAGGTACGGCGCAGGGTGTGGCGCGGGCACAGAAACCAGAAATCGGTCAGGGTAGCCACCACCGGAATACCCAAAGATTTGGCCGCTTTTATGGCGCCGGCGGTCATCAAGTATCCACTAATCAGGTGGAAAATATCTGGTTTTAGCTGCGGCAGAAACCCGGTCAGGTGCTCTGTTATCCAGGGGTTGTCATATTCCCGGCGGGCGCGGTTGGGCGCATTGTTCAGGTTCAGGTACAGACGGCGCACGGACAAGCCATCAAACGTGTCGTCAACCCAACGCAGGTTGGACGTGGTTGAATCTGAAACGGACTCTACGCAGATGACCTGCACGCTATGCCCCTGCTCTTGCAGCCACTTTGCCGTGCGATGGGCGCGCCATTCGGCTCCGCCTTTAAAATTGGGCGGAAAGTGGTGAACGGCAATGACAATTGATTTCGAATCCGTGTTGTAATTTTTTCTGGACATACCAAAAATTTTAAACCTTTTGCAAAAAAAAGCGGCGATCATCAGCCCGCAGGGTGTTACGCACCAGAGAAAAATAGGCCCGAATTCCGAAGATTTCAAACATACCCACCACTCCGGCGTATTGGTAACCCAACTGTTTGGGCATTTTAAGGGCGGCGGTATTGTTTGGCTCAAAAAAACCAATGTTGTGCCGGTATCCTTTGGCCTGGCTAATTTTTAACCTTTGACAAACCATGTCCGGGTGAACCCGCTTGCCTCTGAATTGGGGCAGGGTATAGGCACCGTAACTATACAATTCGTCCGGAGCTAATTTAAACGTTCGGTCCAGCAAATAAGAGTAGCATGTTCCGGTAGCCAGCCACACCGCATAAATAACCTGGTTGTTGTGTTTGCCCACGTAACATATTTGACCGCTGTTAATTCTTTTTGCCACATCAGGCCGGTGTTTATGTGGCAAGTGAGCCAGAGTCTTTTCGACACATTCAACGTTGGGCGGCAATTCAACCAGTTGGCACGGAATGGCCGCGCGATAGTCGGGCAGATTGCCTTGCAACGGTTTGTACATAACCTGCAAATAGTGGAAACGCGGTTTTCGGGTTAGGCGACGGGTAATCCTGTTAAGCATAATCTGGGGTCCTCGGGTTCGGTGTGACTGGTTAAATCCCCCCCAAATCGGCGCAACATCATCTCATACGTTATTAGCGGTGCAATTTTGCCAATGGTCCACTCCTCCAGCCCGGATTGGTGTCTGTTCCAAACTGATTTGATATAGGCCGGGTTGAAAATGCCACGGCCCAGAGTTTGCGGGTCAAACAAAATGTTTTCTGCCCAGGCCTTCAAATCAGTTCGCAGGTAATTTTCATAATCGGCGTAGAGCGTGTGTAACGCGTGCTGCCGCAAATGAAGCTGATTTCCTACCCGATTGGTGAGCCTGACCCAGAATTTATGCGATTCATGAAAAATTGCCTTAGTCGTGGGCAAATACAAATTATGGTTGTACGGAACATACGCCAACCGGGGAAGATATTTTTGCAGTACCGCACGGTACAGTTTTTTATCGGCCCGGTGGTTGGCCGGAATACCGTACAAAAAATCAAACAGGTCATAATCAAAAAATGGAAAACGCATTTCAATATGAGAGCGATAAAATGTTACCAAATTATGCGTGAGGCGCAGGTCGTGATTGCGCATGGTGAAATATTCGGCGCGCACATCGGGCCGAATATCCCAATAAGGCGCCAGTTCAGCTTTGAATGAATCAAAGGCCAGCCCCTGTAGTTGCGGGGCCAATGAGTCCGTGTACAGGTACTGTTCTTCTGCCTCTGTAATGGAGGGCCAGGTGTATTTCTGGTTGAACAGGTAGAATAGGCGAACAGTTAATGCCTGCTCATCTACGGCATGCATCTGGAGCGGTTCAATCGAATCCGGGTGGCCCATAACCGTGCCGCCGCCCCAGCCGGTCAGGTTCACATCCATCACCTGACGGGCTTGCTCAAGTGTGCTGATGCCGTGTGCGTGTATCCAACTGTGAAACCCTTCAGTAAGACTCAGGTGGAAATCGGCATAATCTGCTACCCATTTGCCGTTGGGCATATCTACCCAAATGTGGCGGCTGCCGAGCGTATCTGCTATTTTTTGGGCAAAATAAACGTCGCGGCAATTCTTTTGGCCGTAGGTAAGCGTGGTCAGCCGTGATGGCTCTACAAAACCGGCAATGGTTCGGGAATCGAGGCCGCCGCTCAGGTAAACACCGGGGCGGTAATTATCGCCAGATAACCGCTTTACGGCCCGGCTTAAGAGTCGCCCCGTTTCTTCAACCGCTTCGTTAAAACTAATGTTGGGATGGTGGGGAATATCGGCAAAGGCCCAGTAGGGGCGGATTTGAACGCGGGCTGTGGACACCCGGCAGGTCAGCACCGATGCCGGGGGCATCAGTTTTACATCTTCAAAAAATGTGCGGTCTCCCAGTAAATGCTGAAAACGCATATATTGGGCCAGGGCCACCATATCAGGCGAGCGAGGAATTGCCGGGCTGCACAACACGGCTTTCATTTCGGGGCCAAAAATAAAGTAACCATCCCGGGCGGCATAAAATGTGTTATACAACCCAAATCTGTCATTATACAGAATTATAGAGTCCCGGCTGCGGTCCCAAATGGCTACAACAAATGCGCCTTTCAGATGACACACAAAGTCATCACCCAGCTTTTGGTATAAATTCAGCGCAATGTGTTCGTCGGGTAAGGTGGCGTCAATGTCAAATTTTTGCAGGCCATACTGGTTATAAAATTCACCCGCCAGCATTACAGCAACGGTTCGGTTGCTGTTCCAGGCCGGTTGGGATGCTTGGTTAAAGATGCCAATGCCCACCCGGCCAAATCCCCATTGCCGGTTGGGGGCAGCATACGTCTCGGTAACGTACCAGGGCCGGTGCATTACTGTGGCAGCCATGTTTCTTAGCTGATTTTCAATATTTGTTTCTGTATTGGGGGCGCAAACGCCCAGTAACCCACTCAATCTCGATGTACTCCTGTGAAAAATAGGATTTAGGGGTCGGGAGTCAGGAATTAGAGGGAGGCTCAGGTATGGCTACCCTGAGTGCGACGAAGGGTATCTCGACCGGTAAATTGTTAATTTTTGTTCTTTGTTACTGTGCCGCAGAGAGCGCGCACTCCTGTGTAGATGATTCTGAAGTTGAAAACGGGATGAAAGAGCCAGGCAATGATACGGTTACAAATTTTCAACTTTTATCTTCTGGCTTTGGTTATTTGAATTCCTCCCTTCTGCAGCAGGCATGTGTTGAAAGGTGGTAATGAAAGCCTGCAAATCATCGAGTGTGACCACCCAATGAGAACCCTCTTTGGTTGCCGGCAGCCGGCCTTCTTCGCACCACCGACGCGCCGTACTTTTTTTAATGCCCAACTGGGCGGCAACATCTTGCAGCGCAATCGCATCGGGATTGGTTGGAGCCTTGCGTCCAAAGGGCCACAATTTATTTTTGGCAGAGCCGGCTAACCGGGCCTGCCCCAATTTTGGCACCGGTGACCGGCGTGCATAATAGGCCGAATATTGATAGCTGTAGGGCGATTTTACACGGTTAAATATCACACCCAGCAATTTGTTGGTTTCACTAAAGTCAAAAAATCCTTTTACTTTTTCAATATTTTTGAGCCGTGTTTGTTTATCGCTAACAACTAAAACTGTGCCGTCTGTGGCGTTAACAATGGCCCGGGTTTCAACCACCTGCAACATCGGGGCGCTATCAATAATTACCATGGTGGCCTGTTGCTCAAGCAAACGGAGCAGGTTTCTAAAATTGTCAGATTGGATGAGTGAGCCGGGGTCCAGCGGTGCGCGGCCGGCCGGCAATAGCAGCAATCCCGGCACGCTGGTTTGGCGCAGCGCTTTTTGCAAAACTGTTTCAACCGCCGGCCCGGTCACCGACAGCACATCAACCAACCCGAACACGTTGGGCAGGTCAAACAATTCATGCAATGAGGGGCTGCGCAAGTCGGCATCAACCAAAATAACCGGCTTGTCAACATATTCAGGATCCGGAGACTCTGAAGAAATATCAACATTTGATGTAGCAGAGACAACCGACAGGTTTGCGGCCAAAAATGACTTGCCTTCGCCCGGAGAGGCACTGGTAACCAGCAATGTTGACAACGAACGGTCTTTGGCCGCCAGCAAGATACTGCTGCGCAGGTTGCGCAACATATCTGCTTCTAGCGACCACAGTTGATCATGCAAAATCAACTTGGGTTCACCGCGTCCAAATTTATTGATGGCGCCCAATACCGGCACACCGGCCACGTCTTGCGTTTTTTCTTTGCGCCAAACTACGGTATCGTCAAAAAATTCAAGCAGGATAATGACCACTACTGCCAGCAACAACCCTGCCCCTGCGGCAATGGCTGTATTCTGCCGAATATTGGGAGCAATTGGCGTGACAGGTGTTACAGCGTATTCAAAAATAGACAGGCGGTTGATTGAGTTATCAGACAAATTTGCCAAAAATTGTGAATAGTTTTGCTGATAGCTGGCTTTTAAGGTTTCCAGGCCAGCCAATTGCCCCTGAGCCTCATCAATTTCAACCGCCGAAGTCAGGGTAGGCAATTTATCTTCAATGGCCTTGATTTTTTGGTTAGTTTGCTCAATTTTGGCTTGCAAATCATTAATTTGCAAGTGAATAAACTTTTCGCGCTCCTCACGTTCCGGTGAATTGGTAGGACTCTGAGAAATAAGTTCTTCTGCCAATGTGTTGGCCAGCAATTGTGCCCGTTCCGGATTGGTGTCCATCACATAAATTTCAAGTAATTGGGCATCAGGGATAACCTGGGTATCAATCATTTCAGCCAGATCAGCCGGGTCCATATTTAGCCCCAACCGTTCAATAACTGTGTGCGCTATAGGCAGGCGGGTTACCAGTTCTGCGTAAACTTCGGCAAGCGTGCGAATGTTGTTGAGGGCGCGAATATCGGGGTTGGGATCATCAATGATATTGTTGCCAACCGTTAACGTGACCCGGGCCGAATAGATTTTTGGAAGCTGCTGGCTGTAAAAATAGCTGGTGGTTGCAGACAGCACAACACAAGCCAAAACAAGCCACCACCATTTTAAGAAAATTTTCAAATACTGATTCATGGTAACAATTATCCTATAGACCAATTACGGTTGATAACCATTTTCCTCTACGTAAATCACCTTGCTACCCTGTGGGCAAAAATTAAACGGAACAAAACGCAAATCAGAAAGCGCCTGTTTTATTGCCGCATGATGCTCAGGTTTGGCATAAAATAGCAAGAATCCGCCGCCGCCTGCGCCAGACAACTTGCCGCCAATGGCCCCGGCCGCTCTGGCACGCGCGTACCACGTATCAATTTTATCATTGCTGATACCATTAACCAACCGTCGTTTTAAAGTCCAGCCGGCATGCAATATTTCGCCAAAAGCGTCGGCCTTGTTTTCAGACAGCGCCTGGTAAAGCTGGTGAGCCAACCCTACCATTTCTTTGAGTGTGGCTTGTTTGGCTGCATCGTTACGGGTTTCACGGGATTGTACCTGGAGTATGTTGTTGGCTTTGCGGGTAAGGCCGGTGTAAAACAGTAACATATTTTGCTGCAATTCACGTTTGGTCTGGGGTGAACAGATGACCGGGTCTACAAATACAGTGCCATCCGGGTTAAAGCGAATGTATTCTAATCCACCGTAAGCGGCAATGTACTGATCTTGCTTGCCGCTTGAACGGCCGCAGCGTTCGATTTCAATGTGGCAAGCTTCGTGTGCCAACCGTTCTGCCCCGGCCAGATGCCCCTGGTAGGCGTACAGCGCATTCAACAACCCCACGGTATAACTGCCCGATGACCCCAACCCCGTTCCTTGAGATGGAATATCTGAAATTGAGGTGATTTCAATGCCTTGCTCAATACCAATGAGTTTGAGCGATTCCCGAATCAACTCGTGCTGCACTTCTGCAACGCTGTCAACAATTTCTGTAACAGAGTAGCTGGCCCGGATTTTGTGATCAAATTTGGGGTTGACGGTAAGGTAGATATATTTGTCAATAGCGGTGCTAATAACAGCGCCCTGTTCTTTTTCATAAAACGCCGGCAAATCGCTGCCGCCGCCCACAAAGCTGAGTCTAAGGGGGGTACGGGTGATAATCATGCTAACAAGGTCTCCGGTTAATCACAGGCCACACCGTTTTTATCGTTATCCAAACCGTGCGGGTCCAGTGCGGGGCCGCCGGCAGCCAGATAAAAGGCTTGTGCCTGGTTGAGGTCTGGAAAATCGGCGCAGGTGCGAGTGATATTGGTTACAAATGGGTCAAACGGGCCGGTGTAAGGAATGTGGATGCTGGCTGTGTTGCCGGGAATACCGGGATATTTTATCCAGACGGGAGCCCAATCGTTGTACTGTGGTTTGCTTAATGAATATACGTTGCTTCCATCGGCGTTCATCACCCAAATTCCTCCGTTACCACCCCGGTTGGACCAAAATACAATCTGCTTGCCATCTGGCGACCAGGAAGGATGCCCATTAATTTCTGGCACAAAGGTGTCTTTGCCTATCTCACGGGCATTGTAGGCTTCATTGGTTTCGGTGAGTCTTTGCAGGTTTTCGCCGTTCCAGTCTACAACCCAGATTTCGTCATCACGGCTGTCATTAGACAAAAAGGCAATCCGGTCTTCGGTGGGGGACCAAACACCATCGTAGGCAATGCCGCTACCAAAATGGGTAACCTGTTGCTCTTCATGATACTGAATATTGTACCAAAAAATGGCGGGTACATTGTCTCTAACACCTACGCCTGTGTTGTCATTTTGGTACCGAACGGCATCTTTGGTAAAGACCCTGAACAGGCCATCGGGTGAAAACTGGTCCGCCAGGCGAGCCATATTGTAGGGCCACGGGTCGGTCAGCAGCGCCAGGCCGGTACCATCGGGGTTGATGATGTAAATCTGTTCTTCGCCGCTGCGGTTGGATTTGAAGGCAATTTTGCCAATCAGGGGGGCAGGGATGGGCGGCGTGGCAACCACGGTAATCACGGGGGTTGGGGTAGCTGTTTGCGGCGGCAAATCGCCGTTGAGCAAAATAAAAATTGGTGTTGGTGTGCCGGTGGGGGTTGGGGTAGCTGTGACCATGTTTTGGGCCAGGTC
>RFJF01000844.1 GCA_003695455.1 Chloroflexota bacterium | reverse complement strand
GATTGAGCGCTGGGCCAACACCGCCATCATCGGCTTTACCCACCTGCAGCCCGCAGAACCCACCACGCTGGGCTACCGGCTGGCCCAGTACGGCTTTGACCTGCTGACCGATTTGACCGAACTCCGTCGCGTGCGGGACGGCATCCGGGGCAAAGGTTTTAAAGGCGCGGTTGGGACCTCTGCCTCCTACGGCGAACTGCTCAGCGCCTCGATTGCCGCACCGGATGCCGCAGAACCGCAGCAACAGTGGAGCGCCGCCCAACTTGAACAGGCCGTAATGTCGGCCATTGGGCTGGAACCCTTTCCGGTGGCTACCCAAACCTACCCTCGCAAACAGGATTGGCTGGTGGTCAACGCGCTGGCCGGGCTGGCCGGCTCGCTGCACAAATTTGCGTTTGACCTGCGCCTGCTGCAAGCGCCCTCGCTGGGTGAACTGGCCGAGCCGTTTGGCGCAAAACAGGTTGGCTCCAGCGCCATGCCGTTCAAACGCAATCCCATCAATGCCGAAAACATTGACAGCCTGGCCCGGTTTGTAGCTACCCTGCCCCGCGTAACCTGGGATAACGCCGCCAACTCGCTGCTGGAGCGCACACTGGATGACAGCGCCAACCGCCGCGAAGTGCTGCCCGCTGCATTTTTGGCCGCCGACGAAATTTTGCGCCGCGCCAACCGCCTCATCCGTGACCTGCGCGTGGACGAGGAAGCTATGGCCCGCAATCTGGAAAAATACGGCACCTTTGCCGCCACCGAGCGTGTGCTGATGTCGGCAGTCAAACAGGGCGCCAACCGGCAGGAAATGCACGAGGTCATCCGCGAGCACAGCCTGGCTGCCTGGGCCGAGATTGCGCAGGGACACGCCAACCCCCTGCCCGTGCGCCTCTTCAACGATGACCGCGTCACCCGCTACCTGACTCTGGCCCAAATTACCTACCTGCTGGATGCCAGCCACTACGTGGGCGATGCCCCGGAGCGCGCCATCAAAATGGCCCGCCAAATCCGCGCTCAATTGGGAGAACCGTTGTGACCATCACCGCCATCACCTTTGATTTTTGGCAAACGCTCTACAAAAACCAGCCCATTGACCACAACGCCCGCCTGCAAGCCCTGAAGGATGATGTGGAACGCGGCAGCGGCGCGCAATTTTCAATGGACCAAATTAAAGCCGCGGTGGATGTGGCCCGCCAAACCTGGACTGACACCTGGGCGCAGCAACACCGCACCCTGCCCGCCGCCGAGTGGATTTCAGTTTTGCTGGATGCGCTGGACGTGACCGTGCCGCCGGAACACCACCGCGCCATTCAGCAGCGAATGGAAACCAGTATTCTGGATGTGCCGCCCATGCCGGTGGAAGAAGCCCCGGCTGTGCTGGCTCAACTGGCCGGCAATTACCGGCTGGCTGTCATTTCAGACACCGGTATCACGCCGGGGCGCGTACTGCGCCAAATTCTTGAAAACGACAACCTGCTGCAATATTTTGACCATCTCACTTTTTCTGACGAACTGGGCCGCAGCAAACCGCACCGGCAGGCGTTTGAAGCCACGTTGGCCGCGCTGAACGCCCAACCCGCGCAGGCCGTTCACGTGGGTGACTTGCTGCGCACCGATGTAGCCGGCGCGCAGGGGGTGGGCATGCGCGCGGTGCAATACGTGGGCGTTACCCGCGACGACGGCGCAATGGCCCGTATTTCAAGCCACCACCCGCCCGCCCCCAACATCACCCCGGATGCCGTCATCAAAAATCACACCGAATTACTGCCGCTGTTGCACCAGTGGAACAACCGGGGCTGATTGACTTTTAACCGCACCCGGGTTATGATTCCGGTTCAAATTTAAAGTGGGG
>RFJF01000843.1 GCA_003695455.1 Chloroflexota bacterium | reverse complement strand
CCCGAGGGGCGTGCGGTCAAACAGCTTGACCTCCAGCATCTCTTCAAGCTGCCGAATGCTTTTGCTCAGCGCTGGCTGGGTCAGATGCAACCTTTCCGCCGCCTGACCGATACTGCCCGCCACGCGTTGATTGCCAAAATTCTGGAACGGCTGGACAAACCGGAAAAGTACGGCCGCCAAAAATTGCCACTCCGGCTGATTATTCAGAGCCAGGCCCGGCAAATGGCAACTTTTGTGCGCGGCGACCGTCCGGCGTATCAAGCCTTTTCTGTAAAGTGGTAATCCGGGAGGATTGCCTCATTGAATGTTGTTAAATTCACCGCAAAGGGCGCAGAGAACGCAGAATTTTTTTGACGGGTTCATCTGTATACTGCATCAAGGGAAGGCATCACATCTTGAAGGTACTGCTAATTTATGATATTGAACACGACGGCACCCGCACCAAAATTGCCGACCTGTGTCTGGATTACGGGCTGGACAGGGTGCAATATTCATCTTTTGAAGGAACGCTGCGCCGCACCCATCAGGAAGAGCTAATGCTCAAAATCAGAAAAAAACTGGGCAAACGGAGCGGCGATGTTCGGCTTATTCCCATTTGTGCGCAGGATTGGGCCAACCGGCTGATTGTAAAAAATGAAGCGGACAAAACAGACAATGAACAGTAACAACGCGCCCGTTTTTCGGGTGGTAGACCTTAAACAATACATTTACTGCCCCCGGCTGATTTACTACTATTACTGCCTGCCCAAAATTCGGCCTGTCACATATAAAATGGAAGCCGGGCTGGAGGCACAGGATGATGAAGAGAGCCGGGCGGCTCGCCGCTCGCTGCGCACTTACGGCCTGAAATGTGGTACAATAGAAACCAATGTATATCTTGAATCACCATCTCTGGGGTTAAGAGGTATTGTTGATTTGGTCATCACCACAAATGAAACATCTGACGGGCAGCCGGAAGTTATTCCTGTAGATTACAAATTATCCAACCGCCAAATGGGGCTGCACTTTAAACTGCAACTGCTGGCCTACGGCCTGTTATTGCACGAGGTTCGCAAATTACCGGTAAACCGTGGTTTTTTGTACGCCATTCCCCGGCGAAAAGCCGGTGAGGTTTTGTTTACGCCGGCGCTGCGCAACAAACTTGCCCAGGCACTGCGCCAGATGCAAGATATTGTCAGCCGGGAAAATATGCCAAATCCCGTCAAAAAACGGCAAAAATGTGAGGTTTGCGAATTTCGCCGCTTTTGCAATGACGTGATTTAACAGTAATACAGCACATTAACAACAACATATTTGGGCATCGCAAATAGCGCCGGTTTTTGCGCAAAAATCAATTTGCGAAAAATCATCAAAAACCCGGCCTGATGAACTGGTTGCCAATTATATTTGGCTCTCTGAAATCGCCTGTGGCCGATTTTTTGCAAAATTGTGAGAAATGAGTCATAATTTTGCCCGGCAACAGGGGCGGGGTTTTTCCACCCCACGATCCAACTCGGATACTGAAACATTCCGGCGGAACCGCGAACTCGTGTTCTGTCGCTGGTTTTTCCACCCCACGATCCAACTCGGATACTG
>RFJF01000842.1 GCA_003695455.1 Chloroflexota bacterium | reverse complement strand
CGCCAGGGACTGTCCGACTCCTCTGAAAACAGGCGATTCAGCGAATGGCGATTCAGCGAATGGCAAATGAACTCTATTTTCATTCTCGTTGTCGTCCCGCAGGGACTGTCCGACTCCTCTGAAAACAGGCGATTCAGCGAATGGCGATTCAGCGAATGGCAAATGAACTACCAGTCTTCGGCAGCCGGGCCGCCGGGGACAACCAGGATTTGTTGCAAATACTGTTCCAGGCTTTCGGTGTTTTGAGTGGCGGCTTCAAATAGTTGTCGGGCTTGTTCCTCGGTCAACCCTTCCACGGCTTGCGCTTGCCCGCTTTGGGATGCCTCGGCCGGTTGGTCGGGCTGCGTGGAGCTGGGTTGGGCGCGGCCGTTTTGCGGCTGATTCTCTGGTTAAGCGGGTCGGTTTCGTTTTGGGTTGGTGATTCTTGTTGTGATTGGCCTTGGTTTTGGGTTTCGTTTTGTTGTGAATCCTGGTCTGGCTGGTTATTTTTGGGTTGCCCCTGATTCTGTTGTTCCTCCTGCGGCTGGTTTTGATTCTCCTGTTTGCCCTGCGATTGGTCAGAATTTTGGTTCTGCTCGTTGCCTGACGAATCCTGATTTTGCTGATTCTCCTGTGGCTGGTCCTGATTTTCCGGCGACTGATTGCTGTTTTGCCGGTTTTCCTGTTGTTGTTGATCCTGTTGATTTTGATTTTCTTGTTGTTGCTGCTCCTGCTGCTCCTGTTCTTGTTGTTCAATTTGTTTCAGGGCAAGTTCAAGATTGTGTTTGGCCTGCACATCATCAGGATTCAGGCGCAGGGTTTCTTTGTACGCCTCGATGGCCGGTTCAAACTGGCCGGCCTGAAAATAGGTGTTGCCCAAATTGTAGGTGCTGTCTGTGGCAAGCGTGCCATCATCTTTGGCCAGCACCTGCGCAATTTCCTGTTGCGCCTGCTCAAAATTTTGGGTTCGGTAGAGCGCATTGGCGGCGTTGTAATGCGGCTGCGCCAGTTCCGGCGATTGGTCTTCGGCTTGCCGGTAGGCGGACAGTGCGGCTTCATAATCCTGGTTGGCAAAGGCATCGTTGCCGCGATTATTCAGCGTTTCCGCCGATGCGCCGCACGCTGACACAGCCAAAACAGATGCCAGCGCAACGGTAAGTAACACGTAGAATTTCACAGATTAACCTCCTGAGGTAAATTGACTTGCAAATTCGGGTACAGGGTAGCACAAAGGAGTGTTTGCCGTCTTTAAATCTACTTCAAGGCAAGTTTAAGGGGAGTTTAAGACGCTGCCGCAGGCTGAAGAAAAAGTTTAGAAATAATTTGAAAATTATGGAAAGCCGGGTTATGATGAAAGAGTAACGAAACAGAATTGACAGAAGAAAACTGGAGTAAGTTGCCATGCGGAAATTTGACAAATTTGGCTCGATTATCAGGGTTGACAAGCCAAAAAACTCGGTAAAAGGCACGCATGGTTGGCAGGTGCGTTTTCCAACCGGCGTTCCCCGAAAATACCATTCAAAATTATTCAGCGATGGGAAATATGGCAGCCGAGGTAAGGCGTTAGTTGCTGCTGAAGAATATTTGGAAGAATATCGCCAGACTCACCCATACACAGGCACAGGGGCAAACCGTCCGTACTGGCCCAAAGAGAAACCATTATTCAAAAATAACACCAGCGGCAGAACGGGGGTTTATCGAACTCACGATTACGCCAAAACTGACAAAGAAAAAAAACATAAGCGCTACTACTGGGGCGCGTTTTACTCAATTGACGGAGAGGGAAATCAGGGGGTGCGGCGTCACGAGCGCTGGTACGTGCATGAGTGGGGCGAGGAGTTGGCCAAACAAAAAGCCATTGCCTTCCGGGAGATGTGGGAGGAGGCAGCCGACAAAGGCCCGGAAGCCGTCAAGGATTTTTTTGAAGCGTATCGCGATGGATTGTTTGACTAACAGCGCAAATAACCCGATGGGTAAATTTGAAAGAACCCCCCGGCTGCCGGGGGGTTCTTTCATTTCTCCGGAGAGAAATTCAGCACCACCCACACCGGAAAATGATCGCTGGCAGACGTGTTGCGGTACACGCCTGTTTGCAGCGGCACAAAACCGCGGGCGTACACGTGATCCAGGGCAAACTCTAACCCGTTACTTTGCACCGTGTACCCGGCTCCCTCAGAAACCCGATTCAGCCTGGCCTGCGCAAAGATTTTGTCAAGGTCAGAAATGCTGCGCTGCGTTGCCGTATTAAAATCTCCGCCCACAATTACAGCCGGAGCATCCGGGCTGATGTCTTGCGCCAGCGCCTCAAACTGGCCCAGCCGTTTGCGCCGGTCCAGCCAGAAAGTTTCTGTGTGTACGCTGTATACCAGCACGTCAATGCCGTTAATGGTGACAACGGCTCGCGTTGCCGTCCGGCGCTGCCCGTTTTTAGGGTTTTTGTGGGGCAACAATATTTTGCCCGGTGCGCTGATTGGCCACGCCGAAAGGATGGCGTTGCCAAAATTTTTTCCGTGGTGGCTGTGTACCGAGGCGGGATAATACACGTAATTCAGATGCAGTGTGCGGGCCAGCGTGTCTACGCCTGTTTCATCCATCTCTTGCAGCAACAACACATCAGCCTGTTGCAGAGATTCAACCGACCGCAGGTTTTCGCCGGCAGCCTCAATCTGCTCGGCAAATTTGATGTTCCACGTCACCACCCGAATCGAATTAGCAACGGGTGGTGGTGATTCGGCATAATTGGCGGCAAACAATGGCTCATTTGCTGCTTCATAATTTTCAATTTGCTGACAGGCGGCACTGATCGACAAAAACAGAAGAATGAAAGTTAGAAAAACGGTTTGGCGGTGTGTCATACGTGGTCTGTCCACTGGTAGCCGGTAACCCGGTATTAAAAAAATAAACCGGGCAAAATTATACCGGCAACAGTGAAATTGCAAAACCCACAACTGGTTGGTTTGCACGGCTCAACTTGCGTAGTTTGCGGAAAAAATGTATTCTGCATCTGAAATTATCAGCAGCAAGTTTTCCCCTGTTTAAAAACTTTTCACCAATTCCTTCGCTTTTCGGGATGTAATCGCAGCAGCAGGAGGAAGAATTATGGAATTGCTCGGGCGAACGCTGGGCCAGCAGTACCAGTTGGTTGAACTCATCAGCCAGAGCGATAAAAATCTGGTCTACAAAGGATTTCAGCCGACTGAAAACCGTTATGTGGCCGTAAAGGTGCTGTCGCCGGCCAAGTCGTTTGACCACGTCGCCGTTCAGCAATTTCAGCAGGAACGCCAACTCATTGCCGGGTTGTCTCATCCCAATATTTTGCCGGTGTTTGATTACGGCCGGCAGGATGAGATTCTTTACTATGTAACCCGATTTGTTGAAGGCGGCGTTACCCTCAAAGACAAACTCCCGCTGTACCATGCCCCGCACCGCGCCCGCCCGGTGATTCACGCCCTTGCCGATGCGCTGGATTATGTGCATGGGCAAAATCTTTTGCACGGCAACCTTAAGCCGGCCAATATCCTGATTGATGAAAATGGAGAACCGCTACTCACAGACTTTGGTGCATTTCAGCACGCCGGCGCGGCATCAGAGACCAGCCCCTACCAAAGCCCCGAACAGGCACAGAGCGGCCCGGTAGATGCCCGCACCGATGTGTACGCGCTGGGGGTTTTGTTGTACCATATGCTCATTGGCGAACCCCCGACCCCCGGCGCAATTCCCAGCCCCCGGCTCAAACGCCCGGACCTGCCCATTGGCGTTGAAAAAGTCATTCTCAAAGCAATGGCCCAGCTTCCGG
>RFJF01000094.1 GCA_003695455.1 Chloroflexota bacterium | reverse complement strand
TTGCAGGTCGGCATAGGTGGATTTGAGATTCTCAATTTCGGCCAGCGCGGCCTCGGTGGCTGCGGCCGGGTTGGAGTCTGCACCGGGCCACACCCGGTTTTCGGCGCTGAAAACCATCTCGCCGTCCGCCGAATTCACCACCACCCGGTTGTCCGATTGTTCGGTAATTTCCCAATCGCTGGCAAACAAAAAGCCAAATTCTTTGCTGTTTGGGCCAATCAACCCCCAAACCGGCGGCGTGGGGGTGGGCGTTGGGGCCGTTTTGCCCGGCGATGTATCCAGCGGTTTGAGTGTTTGCGCCAGTTTTTGCAGGATGGGCCTGGCCTGTTCCCACTGTTCTTCCAGGGCACTGGTGTACACAATAAAAACAATTGTGTCTGTTTGACTGGCGGTGGCCTGGTTGATAAAGGCGCCGGATTGCGGGTTGCGGGTAGAAAATTGGGCCACCACCGAACCATCGCTGCGCTGCTCAAGCCCCAGCGCCTTAAATTGATTTTCGCCGCCGCCAAAATTCTGGGCCAGAAAACCAATCAAATATTGTTCCAACTGGTCGGTGGTGTATTTTTGAGCCACGTCGCTGAACACCACGGTGTACCCGGCTTTGCCGGACGGGTCCAGTACAATGACCCCGTTTTCCTGCGGAAAAATTTCCCAATTGGGGGGGTAATTAACGCTGAACCTGCCGGTGTTGTGGCTGAACATTTTCAGCGAGTCAACGTTAATTGAAACGGCCGGCTCGGTGGGTACGGGTACAGGCGCGGCTGCCGGGGGCGGCACAGTTGCGGGCGCCGGAGTTGCGGTTGCCGCCGGGCTGGCTGCCGGGGGAGCGCTTTGGCAGGCAAACAGAAACAGCAATGCGGCCAAAACAAAAACTAACAATGGGTCCGGTATTTTGCGTTTCATTGGTGTAATGGTGTAATAAAGCAAAAAGCACCACGGCTGGTGCTTTTGAGTACGGAGAGAATGGCGCAATTAATCAAGTTGGGTTTTGTCAACAAACCGGTAGCCCACGCCCCGGATGGTACGAATAAGGTCCGGCTGGCTGGGTTCTTCTTCAATTTTTTCTCTGAGCCAGCGAATGTGCACGTCAAGGGTGCGGGTATCGCCCATATAATCGGTATCCCACACTTGCAGCATAATTTCTTTGCGGCTCATCACCTGGTTTTTGTGCGTAACCAGTAAATTGAGCAGTTTAAATTCTTTGGGCGTCAGGCCGCGAATTTCGCCGTTGCGCAACACTTGCTGCTGCAAAAAATCAATGGTGAGCGTGGGCATCCGGAAAAATCGCCCTGATTGTTCCGAGACAGCCTGCTGAAACGCATTATTCAATTGCTCAATGTCAGTAGTGGGGACAACGGTTGTACAGGGCTTGCCTGCCGGAGCGCTGTGGTTAGAATCACCGCCAATAACAACGCACGGAATATCGAGCCGGGTGTCGGCAATCGCCCACTGAAACCGGTCGCAATCCGGCAGCCCGGAGGCTGCATTCAGCACAATTAAATCGGGCCACTGCTCCCTGATATGTTGTTGCACGGCGTCTGGCGTGTGGGCCACACTGGCGTGGTGTCCGCTCTGTTTGAGGCCAGGTAGCAACGATGTTTCGTCATCCAAATCATGACGTTCAATTAACAGGACATGCATCCTAGAGTTGTCCCTCCCGTATATCGCTGTGTTTAAACAGCCAGTGGGTGATTATATACAAAACTGGTTTGTTAGGCAATCGGTTTGGTTAAATTTGAAAATCTAACCCGTTTCAAAACTCAAATACAGTACCTGTTTTGTGTTTGATTTAATCTGGGCACGTTCATCCGGGCGAAAGCCGCAGACCCACAGCACTTGCTTGCCGGCCGCCAGCAGTGGAATGTGCGGGCGGCGATGCGCCGGTATTTTTTGGTTAATCATAAATTCGTTGAGTTTTTGGCGATGTCCGGCCATGCCGAGCGGGCAGAATACGTCGCCGGGTTGGCGGGTGCGCAAAGTGAGAGGCTCGCCGGCAACGTCTGCATCCAAATATGCTTCCCACCGGCCGGCATGTTGAATATTTGCCCAATCTGCATCCTCGGCGGGCAGCAGTGTGGCCGCAAGTCGCCACGGCGAGCCGGGCAGCGGCGTAACCCCCGGCACGGCCAGCAAAATTGACGAGCCGGCCGCCAGCCACGGTTCTGTATCCGGCGGCGGTGCTGCGGAGTCAACCGGGGCCACAACCAGTTGATTGTAAGAAACAACCAGCCGCAACCCGGCGGGCAGGGTGGCCTGCGCCCCGGTTTGTCCCAATTCGGCCACGGACACGGCGGTTTCTACGTGTTCAAATCCAATGTCTCGCAGGCTGTGGCGGAGTTGGTTCACGGCCCGCCGGATTGTGGCGCGTTTTAGCGCCAGCGGCAGAGCCAGCCAGCGTTCACGGTCAAACACAATTTGTTGCGTAGTTTCTGTGCGTGCCACCTCCGGCCAAACAGCGTCCAACTGCGCCTTGAGCAGTTGCACATCGGCAGCCACCACGCGGGCGGTGCGCCGGATGACCTGCCTGATGTTGGGGTTGTAACTTTCCAACTGCGGAAGTAGCTCGTGCCGCAGCCGGTTTCTGAAGTAGGTGGTGTCCTGGTTGGTGTAATCTTGCCGGGGAAACAGGTGGTGCGTTTGGCAGTATTCTTCAATGTCTGCGCGGCTGATGTCCAGCAGAGGCCGGATAATCTGCGGCGATGGCTCAAGCGGCAGGCCGGCAATATCGTCCGGGTGCAAACGCAGGCCGGAAACCGGCACGGCGGGCAACATTCCGCGCAGGCCGTGCAGCCCGCTGCCGCGCAAAAAATGCATGAGTACGGTTTCTACCTGGTCATCGGCGTTGTGCCCCACGGCAATTTTGGCCGCGCCCACCCGGTGAGCCACCCGCCACAAAAAGGCGTAGCGGGCCTGCCGGGCCGCTTCTTCAACCGATTGTTTGCGCCCGGCGGCCAGCTCGGCCACATTTTGGCGTTCCTGTTCCAGCGGCAAATTCCATTTTTGGGCCAGTTGCGCTACAAATTGGGCGTCGGCGTTGGCGTGCACGGGCCGAAGCTGGTGGTTGAGGTGGGCCACCGTCAGCCGCAAGTTGAGGGCGCTTTGCAGGTTGACCAGCAAATGCAGCAGGCACAGCGAGTCTGCGCCGCCGGAAACGCCCACCACTACGGAGTCGTTTTGCCGGAGCAGCCCGTGTTTGCGGCATGCCGCGGCTACAGAAGCAAAAACGCCGGTTGCCACGTTGCTTAACCCCGTAACGCCGGCTCAGCCTAGCTTCTCTGAATAGGCATCAACCATGGCCTGCAGGCGGCGAGAGTAAACATTGTTGAGAAAGGCGTGCTGCGCCGCTTTGTCAGATTCGATTGTTTCGACCAGTTTTTTTTGCAGTTTCTGGGTGTAGGCAATGGCGTCGCGGGCGGCGGCATCGTTTTGAGCCTGCATGTAGACGCTGGCTTTTTCAAGCTGAATGATGAACTGCGACAGCCGGCCATCAATTTCTTCGGCCAGATTGGCGGCCTCCAGCAGCATATCCAGCGCCGATTCGTACCGCTGGTGGTGGGTTTCTATTTTGGCTTGCAGCCACAAACTCCGGGCTGTGTACTCTTTCATTTCGCTGGCAATGCTTAAGGCCATAAGCCGGGCCACGGTTTCAACTGCGTGCCTCCAATCACCGCTGTCAATCAGGGCGCGGGCCAACTGGTACAGAATCGAGGCTTCGTCCGGGGCAAAGCCCATATTGTGGGCCACCTCATGGACGTTTTGCAGCTCCTGCACGGCTTCTGTAATCCGCCCCATGTGGCGGTAGGCTGCGCCCAGCACGGCCTGAGCTTTCATTACAAACAACGGCGAGCCAAGTTGATTGGCAATTTCAACGCTTTGTTCGGCCCGTTCCAGTCCGGCTTCATCCTGCCCCAGCGTGAGGTGGTAGTAGCCCAGCCAGGCCAGCCCCATGGCTTCAAGTGATTTTTGGCCCTGTTCCTGTGCCAGCGATAACCCTTCGCGCAGAATAGCGCCGGCCCGGTCAAAATCGCCGCGGTACAGGTGGCCCAACGCCTGATAATATTTGATAAGCGGCACGCGGAAAAAATCACCGGATTTTTTGTGCAGTTCCAGCAGTTCGTCGGCGGTTTCTTCGGCTTGCTGGTAGTTGCCCAGATGAGTTTGGGCCACCAGCACCGTGGTGAGCGAGTTCATCAACCCGCCCCGGTAGCCCAGCCGCCGCCGAACCGGTAAAATATCTTCCTGGTAGCGGGTAAGGCTGGCTAAAATTTCGCCCTGTTCCAGAATAACTTTGGCCAGCCCGTCTTCAGAATTGATGCGTCCCACTTCGCTGTTCAGTTCAATGCTCAGGTCACACGATTCGCGGAAGCATTTGGTGGCTAAATCAAGCTGGCCCATGTTGTAATAAAAATTACCCAGTTGGTTGAGCGTTTCTGCAATGCCGGTTTCATCGCCAATGTGGCGGGCCACGGCCAGTGCCTGTTGAAAAAATTCAGAGGCTTCGCTGAAGTTGTGGTGGCTGGCGTACAGGGCGCCAATGCCGTTCAGCGAGCGCATTTGGGCCGGTTCGTTGTTGAGCATTTTGGCCTGGGCCAGCATGGCTTTGTAATCTTCCACGGCCTGCTGGGGTTCGCCCAGCCGGGTCAGAATGCGGGCGCGGCCTTCATAAATGGCAATCAGGGCTGCCGGGTCGGCGTCTGAGCCGATGATGTCGGCCACTTCAAGCGCCTGGGTGTAAAATTTAACGGCTTCTTCGTTGGCAAAGGATTGAATGGCGGCTTCTGCGGCGCGTTGCAGGTAGCGCAGGGCGCGGGGCCAGGTTTCGCTTTTGTAGTAGTGGTCGGCCACAATGGGGGCAAATTGTTCACCCAGCAACCAGTAGCGGGTAGCCATAAAATCGGCAATTTGGCGGTGCAGACTTTGCCGCTGCTGGTTGAGCATGCTGTTGTAGGCGGTTTCGTAGGTGAGCACGTGCTTGAAAATATATTCCGGCTCCGGCTCGCGTTTGTGAACTTCAATCAGGTCGGCCAGTTCAAGCTGTTCAAGCGATGTGTTCAGCAATTCTTCATCGCCAATGATAGGGGCCAGCACAAAACGGGGGAAAACCCGGCCAATGACGGCGGCCACCTGCAACACCCGCTTGACCGATTCTTCCAGCCGGTCAATACGGGCGGTGAGTACACCCTGCAAAGTGGTGGGAATATCCACATCGGTTACGGTACGGGTGATGGCCCAGTGGCCGTCGGTGTGGGCAATAATGCCTTCTTCAATGAGGCTGCGGAGGACTTCTTCCAGAAAGAGCGGGTTTCCTTCGGCGCGGCTGAGCAGGAGTTTTTCCAAATCCGGCGGCATGGGGTCAATTTTAAGCAGATGTTTGACCAACTGGCGGCTCTCTTCATCGGTGAGCGGCCACAGGGTGAGTTCGGTGAAGTTGCCGGAGTATTCGCGGGCGCTTTGGGTTTTTATCTTCCAGAAATCAGATACCCGTTCGGGCCGGGTTACACAAATCAGCAAAATGGGGTTGTAAACTGTCAGGCTGAACAGGTACTCAATCATGGTCACAGAGCTGGGGTCTGACCAGTGCAAATCTTCAAAAACCATCACCACCGGCTGCCGGGCAGCCAGCGCCTCTACCCATTCGCCCATGGCTAAAAAGGTTCGCTGCTGCAGAATTTGCGGGTCATTGACGGGCAGGTCGGCTTCGTCATCTATTTTGATGCCCAGCAGCGTGGCTAAATAGGGAATGACCTCGGCTTTGCGTTTGCCAAAGAGTTCATCGCCCATCGCGTCGAGTCTGAGTTTGACCAGCGTGCGGTCTGAATCTTCCGGCAGTTGCAGGTGGCTGTACAGGATGTCTACAAACAGCCGGTTGGCAAACGAGCGCCGGTAGGCCAGCCCCCGGCCAAAGAGCCACAGGGTTTTTTTGCCGTCTGCTTCTTCTTGTTGCACCTGTTTCATGGTTTCACGGATCAGGCGCGATTTCCCCAGCCCGGCATCGCCCGTAACCACGGCAATACTGCCCTTATTTTTAAACAAGTTGTGGTAGGCATCCAGCAGAATCTGGGTTTCGTATTCGCGGCCAATGAGCGGGGCTTCCATGCCGGTCAACCCGCGCTGGGTCTGGCTGAGATCGCGGGCCGAGATGAGCTGGTACACTTTGAGCGGCCGGGCTTTACCTTTAACGCTGATGGGTTCTTGTTCTTCAAATACAAAAAGGCGATTGGTCAGGTTGTAGGTGTCTTCATTAACAAAAATCTGGCCGCGCGTCGAAGCGCCCTCAAGCCGGGCCGCCACGTTGACCACATCACCCATAACCGTGTACGAGCGTTTGCGGTCTGTACCCACCATGCCGGCAATAACGGTGCCGGTGTTAATGCCCATATGCATGCCCAGCGGCTCCGGCAGCGGGTAGGGCGGGTTCTGGTTAAAGGCTTCCAGCCGTTCCATCATCGAGAGGGCGGCGCGCAGGGCCAGTTCGGGGTCATTTTCATGGGCCACCGGCGCGCCAAAAAGGGCCATAATCTCATCGCCAATGTATTTGTCAATGTAGCCGTCGTATTCGTAAATGGCTTCGCTGAGTTCACTGAGCAGTTCGTTGATGAGCCGTACCACCTGCTCAACCTGGGCCGGTGTTTTGGCGGCGTCGTTAAGCGCGGTAAAGCCGGACAAATCGGCAAAAATAACCGTGACCTGGCGGCGGTCGCCCTGAATGGGGGCGTTAATGATTGAATCGCCGTCAATCTCATTGGCCCCGGCCACCTCGTTGCCGCAGCGACCGCAATAGTAATGGCCGGCGGGGTTTTCAAACCCGCAGACTTCGCACTTGATGGTCTGGCTCATAACCCTTTTAACTCGCTCTCGGATTTTCTGGTTGAGGGGTGTGCCCTTGATGATATTACATCCCTCTCATTCTGTCAACGGGCATTTTAGACTATTTTGCGTTTGTGCAAAAATGTGATTGTGGTATAATCTATGGTCTTGGGCAGGCAGAAAATGCTTGAGAGTCTGCCTGTTTTTGTGTCACAGGAAGGAGATTTTGGCCGGCCGGTCAAAATTTTTGGCACATACAGAGAAATATTCGCTCTGGTCCGGAATAAATTTGATTAACGGAGTAACAACGTGGCTGGCCCATTAGAAGCACTGCTGGGGCTTTTTTCTTTTGATGTTGGCATTGATTTGGGAACGGCCAACACGCTGGTGTACGTGCGCGGCAAAGGCATTGTCATCAACGAGCCTTCAGTGGTTGCCATTGATAAACGAACCAAAAAACCCCTGGCCATTGGCGTTGACGCCAAAGAAATGGTTGGCCGAACCCCGGCCAACATTGTGGCCGTTCGCCCCCTGCGCGATGGCGTGATTTCTGAATTTGAAATTACCGAAGCCATGCTGCGCTACTTTATCAAAAAAGTTCACGAACAAACCATTGTGCCTACCCCATTTTACGCCCCCCGCGTGGTGGTGGGCATTCCCAGCGGCGTTACCGAGGTTGAAAAGCGGGCTGTATACGATGCTACCCGCAGTGCCCGCGCCCGAGACGCCATGATCATTGAAGAACCCGTGGCAGCGGCCATTGGCGTGGGCTTGCCCATTACCGAGCCGCTGGGCAGCATGGTGATTGACATTGGCGGCGGCACCACCGAGGTGGCGGTCTTTTCGCTGGGCGGCATTGTGGTTAGCCGCTCCATCCGCGTAGCCGGTGATGAAATGGACGAGGCCATTGTTAACTACGCCCGCCAAAAATATAATCTGCTCATTGGCCAGCGCATGGCCGAGCGCGCCAAAATCACCATCGGTTCCGCCTACCCCCTGCCAGAGGAGCAAACCATTACCCTGCGCGGGCGCAACCTGATTACCGGGCTGCCGGATTCGGTAGAGGTGTCCAGCGTAGAAATCCGCGAGGCGCTCAGTGACGCCGTGCAGGTGCTGGTTGATGCCGTGCGAGACACGCTCGATGAAACACCGCCGGAGCTGATTGCCGATTTGATGGAAAGCGGCATTGCCCTGGCCGGCGGCGGCGGCTTGCTGCAAGGGCTGGCCGAGCGCCTGTCTGAAGAAACCAAAATGCGGGTCTACATTGCCGATGACCCGCTGACCTGTGTGGCGCGCGGCGCGGGCAAAGTGCTGGAAAGCTACGATAAATTTGCCAAAGTGCTGACCTCGCTGCAACGGGGCGGCAACCATCGCCGGTAGGCAATTACCAATTATCAATTGTCAATTACCAATGAACAATGAACAATTAGCAACTGGTGGTTTTGGCAGTGCAGTCCCCCGGTTTCTCCGATTTACTTCTGAATTTTCATTTCCTGATTCTGATTTCTCACATCTAATTTCTAATTGATATGGCGGCCTCAAGAAACAGACAGCTTTACATTGGGCTAATTCTGGCCCTGATTCTGTTGGGCTTTGCGCTGGACAGAATGGGCTATATGGGGCCGGTGCGCAATGTTTTGCAACTGGCGCTCACGCCGCTGCAAAGCGAAATCTCTGCCACAGCGCGCGAACTGTCTGGCTACGTAGAAAGCTCCGCCGATGTGCGGGCGCTCCGCGAACAAAACCAGGAACTGGAATCGCTGGTTAATCAGTTGATGGTTGACAATGTGCGGCTCAAAGAAGTAGAACGTGAAAACGAATCGCTGCGGCAACTGCTCAATTACACCCGCAACAACCCCCAATTTACCTACGAAACCACCTCGGTGATTGGCCGCAGTATTGGCGTTGACCCCACCAACCTGCTCTACTTTGTGTACGTAGATGCGGGCGCGCGCAACGGCGTGGCGCTGGGTATGCCCGTCATCACCGAGCGCGGGCTGGTGGGGCGGGTAACCGCCGTAGGGCCAAACTCGGCGCAGGTGCTGATGCTGATTGACCCCGCCAGCGCCGTGAACGCCATCATCCAAACCAGCCGGGTGACCGGTTTGGTTAAAGGCAACATTGACGGCACGGTTTCAATGGAACGCATTCCACCGTCTGAAACAGTGAACCCCGGCGATATTGTGCTCACCTCCGGGCTGGGCGGCAACTTTCCCGATAAACTGGTTATTGGGCAGGTAACAGAAGTAACCCAGCGTGACCAGGATATGTTCCAAACCGCCCGCATCCGCCCCACGGTAGATTTTGGCAAGCTGGAAACCATGATGATTATCACCTCGTTTGAGCCGGTAGATTTTGAAACCGAGCTGAACCGTGAACAGGAGTAGCACGTGATCAACGTGATTGGCCCCCTGCTGCTGGTAACGGCGGCGCTGGCGCAGGCCACACTTTCGCCGTATATGAAAATTAACGGTGTGCACCCGGATTGGGTGCTGGTGCTGGTTATTGGCTGGACGGTACTGCGCGGGTTGGAAGAGGGCGTGTTGTGGGCGCTGATTGGCGGCGTAAGCCTGGATTTTCTGTCGGGGGCGCCGTTTGGCGTCTTTTCGCTGACCATGCTGCTGGCGGCGCTGGCTGCCGGCCTGTTCCACGGCCGAACCTTTGGCACCAGCATTGTGGTGCCGGTTGTACTCACCTTTCCGCTGACGTTTCTGTTTAACGGTGCGGCGCTGCTTTTGCTGTCGCTTCTGGGGCATCCGGTCAATTGGGCCGCTGCGCTAACCTCCATTTTGCTGCCGGCGGCTATTTTTAATACCGGGGTGATGGCGTTTGTATTTCCTCTGCTTTATTTGCTCAACCGCTGGCTCAACCCCCAACCTCTCCGGCTGTAAGTGGATTTTATTTTCTGTGGCCGTTCAGTATAATTACCGCTTATGACTGAATTTCAAAACAGACTCAGAAGCTATCTTTTTATGGCCGGCGTGTTGGCAGCGTTTGCGCTGCTGGCGGCTCAGTTGTGGAACTTGCAGGTAGTGCAGGGCGAAACTTACCGCGAACTGGCCGATGCCAACCGCTTTCGGCTGGCGCAGAGTCCCGCCTCGCGGGGGGTAATTTATGACCGCAACGGCGAACTGCTGGTGCGCAACCGGCCGCTGTACAACGTGATTGTGATTCCGGCGTACCTGCCGGACGACGCCACTGCCGAGGCCAAAATTTTTGCTCGCCTGTCAGAATTGCTTGATTTACCCATTACCACCCAGATAGAGCCGGTAGGCGGCCACAACAACGGCTATTTTGACGCCATTCTGCGCCACCAGTACAACCGCACGCTCAAACAGCAGATTGTCAACCCCCGCAGCCGCCGCTACGTCAATGAACCGCTGGGCATCCGCGATGCAGTGAACCAGTTCCGCACCTACGCCCCCTTTCTGCCGGTTACCATTGCCAAAGACGTAGACCCCGTCACCGTTGCCAAAATAGAAGAGGAGCGCACCCAACTGCCCGGCGTGCTCATTGAAATTTCTCCCAGCCGTGATTACGTGTACGGCGAACTCCTCAGCCAGATTTTGGGGTACACCGGCCCCATTCCCGCCGAGCAGTTTGACCGGTACGAAGCTCAGGGCTACGAACTGACCGATAAAATTGGGCTGGCCGGGCTTGAAGTGGAATACGAAGATTGGCTGCGCGGAATCAAGGGGCTGGAAAGCATTGAGGTAGATGTGACCGGCCAGAAAATCCGCACCGTCAGCGAGGCCGTGCAGCCGCGCCCCGGCCACAACCTGCGGCTGACCATTGACACAGACCTGCAACGGGTTGCAACTGAAGCGTTGCAGGAAGAAATGGACCGGGTGGGGTCAAGCCAGGGTGCGGCCGTGGTGATGAACCCGCAAAACGGCGAAATTCTGGCCATGGTCACGCTGCCCACCTACGATAACAACCTGTTCACGCAGGGTATTTCGGCGCGTGAATTATCGGTGTTAAGCGAAGACAAATGGACACCGCTGGTTAACCACGCCATTGCCGGCTTGTACCCGCCCGGCTCAATTTTCAAAATAATTCCGGCTTCGGGGGCGCTGCAAGAGCGCACAGTGGCCCCGGAAACCACCTTTTTTGACAGCGGCGTGCTCTACCTGCCCAACCGGTTTGAGCCGGACAATAAAGATTTGGCCCAGCCGTTCTTTTGCTGGCTGCGCACCGGCCACGGCGAAGTGAATGTGGTCTCCGGGCTGGCGTGGTCGTGCAACGTTTATTTTCACTACATTGGCGGCGGATACCCGCCCATTGAATACAAAGGGCTGGGGCCGGAGCGCATGGGCCAGTACGCCGAACGGTTTGGGCTGG
>RFJF01000093.1 GCA_003695455.1 Chloroflexota bacterium | reverse complement strand
GGCCACCCGGACATCGCCCGCAGTATTTTGCGCACCTATGCCCGCTTTGTAGACCGGGGGATGCTGCCCAACCGTTTCCCTGCGGCGGGCGAAACGCCGGAGTACAACACCGCCGACGCTTCGCTCTGGTATTTTGAGGCCATCCGCGCCTACCACGCCGCCACCGGCGACGACGAGCTGCTGGGCGAACTGTTCCCTGTGCTGGAAACAATGATTGACTGGCACCGGCGCGGCACGCGCTACAACATCCACGTTGACCCGCTCGACGGCCTGCTGTACGCCGGGGAAGAGGGCGTGCAACTGACCTGGATGGATGCCAAAGTGGGTGACTGGGTGGTTACGCCGCGCATCGGCAAACCGGTGGAAATCAACGCCCTGTGGTACAACGCCCTGCGGGTGATGGCCGACCTTGCGCCGCACGCAGGGCGGGAAGCCGCGCCGTTTATCGCCGCCGCCGAGCAGGTGCGCCGCAGTTTTAATCGCTTCTGGAACACCGGCGCCCACTACTGTTTTGATGTGCTGGACGGCCCGGATGGTTCCGACGATGCCTTGCGGCCCAACCAACTGCTGGCCGTGGCCTTGCCGCACAGCCCGCTGGAATCGTCGCAGCAGCGGGCCGTGGTGGATATTTGTGCTCGCCGCCTGCTCACCTCGCACGGGCTGCGCACGCTGGAGCCGGACCACCCGGCCTACGCGGGCCGCTACGGCGGGCCGCCGCGCCAGCGTGACGGCGCGTACCACCAGGGTACGGTCTGGGCCTGGCTGCTGGGGCCGTTTGTGCGGGCGCATCTGCGGGTGTACCGTAATCGCACGCAGGCGGAATCGTACCTGCGGCCGCTGTTGCGCCATCTGCGGGGCGGCGTGGTGGGCAGCATCAGCGAGATTTTTGACGGCGACCCGCCGCACGCCGGGCGTGGCTGTCCGGCGCAAGCCTGGAGTGTGGCCCAGGTGCTGGAAACGATGGGGCAATTAACAATGAGCAATGAGCAATGAACAATTACCAATTATCAATTACCAATGAACAATTACCAATTACCAATGAACAATTATCAATTACCAATGAACAAACTTCGAACTCCACAAACTCACCAAACCCCACAAACCCCACAAACCCCACAAACTCACCAAACTCACCAAACTCACCAAACCCCACCAACTCCACAAACCCCACACACTCCACCAACTCCACAAACCCCACACACTCCACCAACTCCACCAACTCACCAAACTCAATAAACTCCACCGCCGATGGTTCTGCCAATTTTGCGCAATTTACCACCAGCCGGTTGGCCACGCCCCGCGCGCAAATTGACGCCGCGCTTGCCGAATTGCAGGCACGCAAAGATGAGTGGGTGCGCCTGCCCATCGCCGAGCGGATGGCGATTCTGGATGAAATCAACCACGATTTCCAGACCGTGGCCGAACGCTGGGTAGCGGCCTGCGCCGCTGCCAAAGGGATTCCGCCGGAAAACAGTTTTGCTCTGGGTGAGGAGTGGGTTTTTGTGGCGACGATATTCCGGCTGGTGCGGCTGCTGCGCCGGTCGCTCAGCGAGATTGCCCAGTTTGGCCGTCCCCAATTGCCCGGCCCGCCCACGGTGCGGCCCGACGGGCAGGTGGTGGTTCCGGTTTTTCCGCAGAGCAAACTGGACCGGCTGCTGTACGCCGGCGTGCGCGGCGAGGTGTGGCTGGAGCCGGGCGTAACCGCGGCGGACGTGACTGCCGGGCAGGCCAAATTTTACCGCCACCCGCCGCAGTCCGGACAGGTGGCGCTGGTGCTGGGCGCGGGCAACGTATCTACGCTGGTTCCCGGTGATTTTTTGCACGCCCTGTTTGTAAAGGGGCAGGTGGTGGCGCTCAAACCCAACCCGGTCAATGAATATCTGGGCCCGCTGGTTGAAGAGGGATTCCGGGCGCTGGTGCGGCGCGGTTTTTTGCGGGTGGTGTACGGCGGCGTGGACGAGGGCGCCTACCTGTGCCACCACCCCGCGGTGGAGGCCGTTCACCTGACCGGCTCAGACAAAACCTTTGAGGCCATCGTGTTCGGCCCCGGCCCGGAGGGCGCGCGCCGCAAAGCCGAACGCCGCCCCCTGCTGTCCAAACCCGTCACCGCCGAACTGGGCAACGTATCGCCGATTATTGTGGTTCCCGGCCCCTGGTCAGAATCAGACATCCGGGCGCAAGCCCAAAAAATTGCGGCCTGGCTGGTGGTCAACACCGGCTTCAACTGCATCACCCCGCGGGTCATTATTCAGCACAAAAATTGGCCCCACCGCGAAGCGCTGAACCGGGCCATTGTTGAGGCGCTGTCTCAGGCCGCACTGCGACGGGCTTACTACCCCGGCGCGGCGCAGCGGCAGGCCGAATTTGCGGCGGCTCACTCGCAGGCCGTGCAAATTGGGGTTCCCACCGACGGCCAACTGCCGTGGACGTACATTCCCCACGTGCCGCCGGACAATCCCGCCGAGGTCTGTTTTCGGCGCGAGGCGTTTTGCGGGTTGCTGGCCGAAACCGCGCTGGCCGCGGAGTCTGTGCCGGAGTTTGTGGGCCGGGCCGTGGAATTTGCCAACCGGCGGCTGTGGGGCACGCTCACCGCTGCGCTGATTGTGCATCCCCGCACGGCTGGCGACCCGGCGCTGGCGGCGGTGCTGGATCGCGCGGTGGCCGATTTGCGCTACGGCACGGTCACGGTCAACCAGTACGGCGGATACGGCTACGTGCTGATGCTGACGCCGTGGGGCGGCGCACCGGGGCAGGATATTTTTGATGTGCAAAGCGGTATTGGGATGGTGAACAACACGCTGATGCTGGCCCGCCCGCAAAAGGCGGTGGTGCGCAGCCCGTTCATCCAGCGGCCGGACCCTTTTACCCTGACCGCCCGCCATTTTGATGGCTTTGGCCGCCACCTGGCCCAACTGGAAGCCACCGGCTCGGCGGCGGCAGTGCCCGGCCTGCTGTGGAATATTCTGCGCGGTTAGCCGGGTAATGTAACCCCGGTTACAGAGAATGGGGCAAAACTGCGCATAATAGGCCGTGGAGGTTACTATGCTCGATCACTATTTGCGCGGCACCAAAGATTACCTGTTGAATATGCTGGCCCGGCCCCTGTACAAAATTCCGCCCAATTTGATTACCGTTGTCAGTTTGGTGGTGGGATTGGCAGCCGGGGTGATGCTGGCCGGCCAATTGTACCTGGCCGGATTTTTGCTGTGGGCGCTCAATCGGCTGCTGGATGGGTTGGACGGGGCCATTGCCCGCGAAACCGGCCAACAAACCGATTTTGGCGGCTACCTGGATATTCTGGCCGATTTTGTGGTGTACGCGGTGATTCCCATCGCGCTGGTGGTGGGGCAGCCTTCAATTTCGGGATTTTTGGTGCTGGCGTTTTTGCTGGCGGCCTTTTACGTCAACTCGGCCTCGTGGATGTACCTGTCGGCCATTCTTGAAAAGCGGAAGCACGGCAGCCGCGCCACCGGCGAACTGACCACCGTGACCATGCCCGAAGGCTTGATTGGCGGGGCGGAAACGGTGCTTTTCTTCAGCCTGTTCATTGTGTGGCCGCAGCAGCTTGTGCCGCTGTTTGTGCTGATGGCCGTGCTGGTGCTGGTAACCGCCGGCCAGCGGCTGGTGTGGGCGGCCCGGCATCTTTGAGCAGGATTCAGGGGTCGGGAGTCAGGAATTGTCTCAGGACTGTCACCCTGAACGCAGCGAAGGGGCTCCGGCGCCGTTACTTTACCTTCAAATTGAGCAAAAACTCGGCGCCGTTGGCCCGGTTGAGCGTGAGCGAGCCGTTGAGCTGATTCACCAGCGAATTGACCAGCAACAACCCCAGCGAAGGCGAATTTTCCACGTCCACACTGTCCGGTATGCCCACCCCGGAATCGCTAATCTCCAATTGTATGTGTTCGTCATCCACATTGCACAGTTTGATGCAAATTTTCCCGCCCCGGCCATCCGGAAAGGCGTGTTTGAGCGCGTTGGTGAACAGTTCGTTCACAATCAGGCCGCAGGGAACCGCCGCATCAATACCCACCTCTACCGGCTCAAGCTTATATTCCAGGTTGATGGTTCCCTGTCCGGCCCGGTAGGAACGGAGCAGGTAGCGGGTGAGATTTTTGACGTAATCGGCAAAGTCAATCCGGGCCAGATTGGTAGATTGGTACAGCTTTTCGTGAATGAGCGCCATCGAGCGCACCCGGTGCTGGCTTTCCTGCAGCACCGCCAGCGTTTGCGGGTCGGTGACGGTGGTGGATTGCAAGTGGAGCAGGCTGGAGATAATTTGCAGGTTGTTTTTGACCCGGTGGTGAATTTCCTGCAGCAGGACCACTTTTTCCTGCAAAGACGCCTGAATTTTTTCCTCGGCGCGTTTGCGCTCTTGCACCTCATCCGAAAGTTGCGCGTTTGCCAGTAGCAGCGCGCGGGTCCGTTCTTCAACACGCTGCTCCAGTTCATTGTGGGCGGCTTGCAGGGCGCGCCTTGCCTTTTTGCGTTCCTCAACCTCTTGTTGCAGGGCCTGATACATTTGCGCATTTTTTAGCGCCGTAGAGGCGTATGCGGCAAACGTTTCAACCAGCGCCAAATCTTCGCCGGTGAACCAGGGGCCAACCCGGCTCAGGCAGATAGCCCCCAGCACGGTGTCTTCAATCATAAACGGCGCGGCAATTACCCGTTCGTCCGTCTCCTCCGGTGTACCGGGAACCTGAAACCCGCTCGGGTCCGAGTCAGTCTCGTTAAAAATCATCCCCCGGCGGGCGGTAACGGCCTGCCCGGTAAAACTGTTGTCTACCCGGATTGTGGCGGCCAGAATTTCCTCGGCGTACTCACGGTCAATTGAAACAACCGGGGTCAGGGTTTGTTTGTCCGGCTCCAGCATGTAGATGGCGCAGCCTTCGGTGTTGAGCAGGTCTGTAGCTGTGGCGGCAATTCTGGAGAGGACTTCTTTGGTGTTTAAACTGGATGTCAACTGGCGCGCCGCCTGGAGCAGGTGTTCCAACTGCGTCGTTTTTTGCCGCAAAGCGTTGGCCAGCACGTCCCGTTCGGCAACCTGGGCTTGCAGCGCTTCCCGGCTGGCTAACAGTTGGCGGTTACTTTCTGCCAGCGCCTGCTCGTTGCGCCGGCTGTCTGCCAATCCGTCTTTGATGCTTTTCAGCGCAAAACGCAGCAGCACGGTGGTTAAGCCCAGCGTGGTGACAACCGTAACCAACTGCCCAATGTTTTCTTCCACCAGACTGTCACCTGCCGCCAGTAAGAAGAGTGCCAGGATTGCCAATGCGCTGAGCGCCCCAAATATCAGGGCCGCCTGCTCGCCCAGCAGCAGCGCCGCCAGAATGAT
>RFJF01000841.1 GCA_003695455.1 Chloroflexota bacterium | reverse complement strand
TAAAAACGGTTTCCGAGTCCGGTGCATCCAGTTTTTGTGCTACCAGCCGGTAAGCCAGATGATTAACGCCGGCCCCGCCCGCCAACAGCGCAGGATTATAGATGAGCAATTGTTGCTCGGTGAGAAAATGGTTCCACAGGGGTAAATTATATGTTGCCGCCTTGTAAGCCTCCTCAACCGATAGTGCAGGTTCGGGAGAAACTCGAATCGCCGGCAGATATTCTCCATTCGCGGCGGTTATGGCGGAATTGCCTTTACCCAGATGCACAATGACCTCACCGGCAAAAACCGGCAAGTTGTGATAAAGCTGCTGCATCACCACATGTGAATTTCCTTGTTTGTCTATTTCTGTGCGAATGGGCTGCCACTGATACGCCTCACCCGTTGCAATTTGAAGCGGAGCCTGATAAGCCCGCAAAAACGCTTGTGCAATCTGACTGGCATCTGTGGCCGCTTCAGCCGATAAACTCAGGGCGGCTGTGCTAATGTCATTGGTGCCCAAAGAGGTTGTATTGGTTACCGCGCGATGCCAAAACAAATGTACGGCTTCAGAAGTATCCATTTCCGGCCCGATCCCGTCTGCCTGTTGAGGCGGAAAGACAGCAGCGCCGGCCATATTTGGTTCATCCGGGGTATCGGCCAAACTTTCTCTGGCGCTACCACTTAAAGCCAGAAGCGCCATGAACGATATAACTATAAACCTGCACCATCGGGAATTCATTTTTTCACCCCTCGATTGCTCACCAACTTTAGGCCGCCAGAGTTTGTTCCGAGGCGGACGTTGTGACCAAAACGCCATTGCCTTGCCGCACCAAACGTATGTAGAAATAGTTGTTGAAATGCCTAATCCCAACTCGGCTGTTGACAATTTCTAACATAACCTATTTATGCATCGAGGTCTTGACACTCCGATTAGACCGGTTCAACAAAACGATGACATTTCTGACGAGGGGGTTGCAACATCTGCTGTGTTACACTTAAATTTTTTCCCCAATAAAACTGCATGATATACTTTCTTTAATCAGGAGGGTGCCATGACAGCTTACACACGTAGCAAAAACTACTGGGCAGATTTTCCGGTCACTTACCGGGCTGAACAAATCGCCATCATTACACGCTGGGTTTCCGCCGGCGAAAGCGGGGTGGTCGTCGGTGGGAGCGGCACAGGAAAGTCAAACCTGGCCGGATTTCTGGCCGGTCGGCCCGACGCGATTGCACCGCACCTGAACGACGACCCGGATTCACTCATCTTCCTGTGGTTTGATATTAACAGCCTGCCGACGCTCTCCGAAACCTATTTCTATCGCGGCCTCATTCAAACCCTCATTGACGCGTCGGAGGCCTTTGGGGCAGATTTGCAGCAGGCAATGCAACAACTGACCGCTGGCCCGGCCAACTGGAATGATATCTTTTTTGTACTCACCACCATCCGCAAGGCTCACAGTTTGTTCATTGATTTGACCGGCAAGCGCATTGTCTGGCTGCTGGACCGTTTTGATGAAGCCTGCCGGCAACTTGACGCCCAAACCCTCAATAGCCTGCGCAGTATGCGGGATCAATTCAAGGGGCAATTGTGTTTTGTAGTATTTACCCGCCATCCGCTGATGCGCCTGCGCGACCCGGCTGAATTTGACGAGTTTCACGAGATTGTGGCCGCCAATACCTGTTGGGTTGGCCCAATGGTTGCTCGCGATGCCCACTGGATTGCCCGGCAAATGGCCGAACGCCTCAACACAACCTTTAGCAAACAAGACGTAACCCGCCTGATTACCGTAACCGGGGGCCTGCCGGCTTTTATGAAGCTGGCCTGTCTGGCCATCCACAAAAGTGATTTTGACCGCCAACAGTCGGTGAAGGCGTGGGCAGCCTGGCTGCTCACCCGGCTGGAATTCCAACGTAATTGTCAGGAGATTTGGGATGATCTGACCGTTGAGGAACAGAATTTTCTGCTGGCGGTCAGCAGTGGCGTGGATACCAGACAACTGGATGCCGAAGTTCAACAATATTTACTGCAAACCGGATTGATCATCTCTACCAACAAATCCGGCGACAGATTACCATCAAGGGTTCGTGTTTTTTCGCCTGTCTTCGAAGGCTTCATTAAGCAGCAACGAGGTACAGCAGCGGGTAATCTGGAGTTGCACCCCAAAACCCGAACCGTTCTGCGCGGCGGCGTTCCACTGAACATTGAACTGACCGCCGGCGAAGACCGGCTGCTCTCTTTCTTTCTTGAGCATCCCAATGAAATTTGCAGCAAAGATACCTTGATGCGAACAGTCTGGCCCGATGAAAAATATGTGGCCGGTATTCGGGATGACCGTTTGGCGCAACTGGTCAAACGCCTGCGCCAAAAAATAGAGCCGGAACCTGCCCGGCCTGCTTATATCCAGACAGTTCGCGGCCAGGGGTACCGATTTGTGCAGCCGGGAGGCTGAACATCAGTCTGAATAATAGCTGTTGGCTGCACCTTGCCCCACTTGCCAGATTTTGCCCGGCATCCACGGCCACCATTTTTGCCCCTCAACGCTACTGCTCAGAAGATAGGGTCCCGAGGCAACCTGCCCCTGACCATTTTTAGCAAATACATAGACCGTGCCAGATGCCGGATCATCTTCATAGATGGTCACCAGCAACCGGCCATCCAGAGTCCAGCGCGGAAGCCCCAGATTCTTGTCTTTGGGCGCTTCAAGGTAAAAGATGTCACCAGACACCCGAACAATCACCCCCACCTGGCGGCACCGGATACAGCCTTGTTTACGGTCTGAAACAAAAGCAATGAGTTGGCCGTTGGGCGACCAGACAATACCCTCCACCGGCCGCCGTTCTTCGTTGTCTTCAGTCCAAATTCGGAATGAACCGGCATTGGCGTCAGTATCAATTGTGTACAACTTGATGCCTTCGGTGGCCGCCACCGTACCGCCATCTGGAGAAAAGGCGGCGCTGGACGGGTCAAGTGCCGCCATCACCTGATTGTCCAGCACCTGGTAAGCCGGCGTGTCGTTGACCAACTGGCGGGACACGATGGCATCCGGTGTGGGGCTGCCGGTTGAAGTGGGCGTGGGTGTGGGTGTAGGTGTGGGTGTAGGTGGGGTTGTGGCAGTGGGTGTTGCGGTGGGTGTTGGGGTGTTTGTTGGGGTTGGAGTTACGGTTGGAGGCGGGGCCGCCGTAAGTTGGGGAATATTTGGCGTGCCAACCACGGTGACAAATTGAGACCTGACCCATCCCTCTGTGCCGGCAGCAACAATGTGCCACCAGTCGCCCGTTTGGTTGCGCCCCGTTACCATCACTTCTGACTGGTGGTCAAGAGTGCCTGTAAAAACATAATCCTCGCCGGGGCCACTGTATACGTTCAAATCTCCGGAGAGGATGCCGGCCACGGGTCTCGGCGTGGGTGTTGGAGGCAACGTTGGGGTTGAGGTTGGGTTTGGCGTAAGTGTAGATGTAGGTGCAGGTGTGGATGTTGCCGTTTGCGGGGGCGCTACCGCGGCAACGGTTGGCGTGGGCCGGTTACTCAAACCGAACGCAGTCACCATGCCTCCAACTACAACAAGCACGCCAATCAACGCCAAAGCAATCCACAAATATCGTTTAGATCGAACCGGTGGTGCGGGCCGGTCTGTAGCCTCCGCAACCTGATACAGCGGCTGCCCAACCAGATTGGCAGCCACGGCGGCCCATGCGGTTATCAACCGTTTGTGAGCCGGGTTGTCTCCCGCCGTAGATAACGCACCCAGGGCGGCAACCATTAACCCCAGATAATATTCGCCCGGGTTGTCTGGGTCCACCATACAACGTCTGGCCAGCCGCCGTACGGTTTTGAGCAGGTCGTAGGGTTTTTGGAGAACCGGTTGCGGCGCGTATTCAGGCGGATTGCTGGTGTGCAGCGCTCGCAATATGGCAATGACCTGTTCATCAATGCCGGTGTCGGCCAGCCTGATCGTATCAAACAACAGCCGGGTCACAATCTGGATTTCAATCTGAATAAAATCATACAGGTTGTGCCCCTGCCGGGTATCGGCAAAATTGATGAGCCAGGTCAGTCCCGACTCCGGCTCAATCAGAATACTGTCAAAGGTTAGATTGCCGTGAATAATGGAGCGCATACCGGAGACCGGGCGATCCAGATAATTTACGTATTTGTGCAGGGGGTTGGCAAACTGCATTTTATTGAGCACAACCGTCGGCGTTGTCAAATCTGTGTTTGGAAAAGCGGGTTGGGCCAGTCGCACCAAAATATCTTGCCGTGTGGCTGACACCAGGCCGGAAAAATTGGGGGCCGGATCACCGGGCTGGTACTGCAATGCGTCCGGTTCCAGCCGGGTCAGCCGCAACCGCACCTGCTCGGAGCCTCCTGTTGATGGCGGAGCCTCGAGTGTCATCTCTTTTTGAGCGGGATTGATGCTTTTTACCCGAAAGCCCTGTACCTGAACCGGTGTTCCCTGTTCAAGATTGCGTACATCGTGGGCTGCCACTGTGCCGGCCTTTAATGCCATTATCCGGGGGCCGGTTTCGGCAAACTGCTCTACCTCAAGATGGGGCGGCAACAGGTGGTCGTACTCCCGCCGCAGCAGAAAACTTTGGGTTTCCCGGTTTAGCCACCAGTTTGGGGCCACAACCTGAAAAATGTTCCGCTCTAATAGTGTGGTGACGGCGCTCCCGGTTTTTGAGTGATAAAACGCAACAAAATTTACTGCGCCGCGTTGGCCAACATCACCGGTAAATGTGTAACGTATCAGGGCCAATTTTCTGTCTGCGGCCAGAAGCGGCGCGCCCAATACGTGAGCAGTTACCTGGGGCAAAATATCGGCAACGTGCTCTTGGTAGGCCATCCACTCCCGGCTCAAAATATCGGGCGATGCCAGTTTGATGATCACCCGGGTCAGGGTTCGGCCACTGCGAACCGGCAGGGCTACCAGCAAGCGCGGCGTTTCCCCCGGCTCAGATAACTCCCGTTCCAGATAAACCCGATCGTAACCGGTAAAAGCCGTGGCAATCAAGTCGCGTTCATTTTCTGTAATTGTTACGTTGCTATCTATTTCTACCTGGGGAATGGCGGTTGTGGTAGACGTGGCTACCTGATTACCCGGTTCCACAACCGATTCTTCAGCCAGACATTGCAACAGGGCGGCGCTCAGTTCACCCGCCGAGTTGTAACGTTCGGCAGGCTCCTCGGCCATTGCTTTTTGGACCACCAACTGCAACAATGGCGGCGCCACCTCGTTTAGCAGGCCAAAATCTACCTCGTTTCTGCCCATGAGCAGTTGCAGCCTTGACACGTTTCTGTCTTTGGCAAAGGGGTGTTGGCCGGCAACCAACTCAAACAGAATCACCCCCAGGGCAAAAATGTCGGCTCGCAGGTCAACCGTGTGCCCCTGTAACTGTTCCGGGGCCATATACAATAACGTACCTATGACGGAACCGGTTTGGGTCAGGTGAGCGCCCGTTTCCAACCGGGCAATGCCAAAATCTGTTAGCTTAACCCGATTATCTGCTGCCAACAAAATATTGGCCGGCTTGATGTCGCGGTGAATAATGCCCCGGTGGTGCGCGTACTCCAGCGCCTGGCAGACGGGCAAGACCAGCTTGATCGCTTCTGCCCAGGGCATCCGGGCCGGCAGCAAGTCTGCCAGCGTCCGGCCTTCTACCAGCTCCATCACAATGTAGGCAACTTCTCCCAGTTCTCCCACATCAAAAACGGTAACAATACAGGGATGATTGAGCCTTCCGGCAATCTGAATTTCTTGCTGAAACCGGGCACGCCAACTGGGGTCAACAATGGTGATGGTTTTCAGGGCGACCAACCG
>RFJF01000840.1 GCA_003695455.1 Chloroflexota bacterium | reverse complement strand
TTTCCGTTAGTGGCCATCATTGCACCTGATGTTCCCCAATCGGTGACGCTGCTGGACCTGTTCCGGGCCAGGCAACGGGGCCGCTTCATCACCTGCGTAACAACCTGGGGAGAGTTTCAAGCCGCGCCGGATATACTGACCGCCCCCATCTGGACAACCTGGCGGCGAGGCAAATCAGGGCAGAAGCAATCCCTGGCAACGCTTGCGGATTGATTATCGCCAATTCTTAATCAGGCCCAGGCTTGCCAATGTCTTCCGCTTCAAGGCAGGGACAGGCGCTGAGAATATCCTGTACGGTTGGCGCGTATCGCAAGATACCGAAGTTTTGACACTAGCTTTCACCAACCAAAACTCCCCACAAAAACATCGCAAACATCAGCCAGGGCAACCACTGCCGCCATTTTGCCAGCCAACCGAAGGGAAACAGTGGTAATTCTTGGCTGGATTGATCCGGCAAGGTGACACCTGGTGAGGGTGGAGCTGCCGGCGCAGAAACGGGCCCGGATGCCGGCGCGGCAGGCGGCGGTTGAGCTACGGATTGCGTCGCCGGTACGGACAGTGCTAAAGGGGTGGCGGGGTGCGCTGCAGGCGGCACCACAGGCTTGGGTCGTACGGATTGGGCTTTGGGCCGTTTAATGCGCATATTGGTCTGCCAGGCAGCATTTATCAGCGGCTCCCTCGCCAGGGGAGAGTCGCCCAACGGGGGGCTGTGGTCTGCCGGCAGCAGAAACCAGGTTCGGGTTTCGAGTATCGGCGTTGTGGCGGTCAGCAGCGTCTCCAACCTGGTCAGGGCATAGCCCACCGGCTCCCGGCGATATTCCTGAATAGCTGCCGCAAGATTTTGCAGACGTTTTTCTGCGCCGGTTAGAAACAGCACCGCCGGAAATCGTGGCAATTGGCTGAGCAGCGGCTGCTTGAGCCGCTGTTTAAACATCCGGTCATATTCGGTAATTTTCTGCCCAATCTGGGATCGTCGCTTGCCGTGAGACTCGCGGCTGGCGTCCACCTCGATAAAGAACGTATGCAACACTTTGCCGCCGGCATCACGAATGACCGACAGGCCATCGGGCAGCAGTTTGGGCGGGTTGTCGGGATCGGGGATGTAGGCGATGGCGGCCTCGCCGTACCACTCAGCACGCCAGCCGCGCCGGCGGGCCATCTCAAAAAATCGCGTACTGACCTCGGCCACCAGCAGTTCGTGGTGGTACTGGAGCCGCTTGGGTTCGTAGCCGGGATGCATCCCGGCTACCTGGCGCAACCACAACCGTCCCGCCTTTGACAAACGATAGCCGGAGCTGCCCGGCAAGTAGTCGGCCTTTAGTGTTTTTTCAGGGAGCGTAACCCGCGCCAGCAGGCTATATTTTTCAAGCTGGCGCAGCCGGCGGCGGGCAGCCTGAATTGTGCTGTCGGGCCAGAAATAACGATGCAATTGAGACTCGCTGGCCAGCTTGACGGCGGCCAGCCATTGGAACAGCGCCCGGTCGCGGGTGGTAATGGCGTTGGGAGGAATAACAGGTAATTGGAGCATGGTGATACCTCTTGCCGCCAGTTTAGCAAATTGCGCACCGGATATGCAAGGGGATTTGAGAGATACTTTCTATCACCAAAAAATGATGACATTTGTCACATGATTTGATTGGGAAAGTGTGATAAAATTGAACGCGTGGTATCAGGGAGTAATCCCTGATACTACTGACAACCCAATTAACCTGAAACTTCATCCCCCGGCGCGTTGTTTGCCGTATTTTGTTACCAGAATTGTCCAGCAACCGAACGCACCCCGGCCGGGTGCGTTTTTGGTTTCTGGTATCTGGCCGGCCTGTTTGCGCTGCCCGGTTAGCCGGAGGGCACGCTCCCGGGCAGCAGGTCGCCGGGCTTGTACCGCCCCCTCCGCGAGGAAACAACCACGTTTCCGCTTTGGGGTTGGTAAACGGCCAGCAGCGGGCTGTCTTTGTAAAAAATTGCCAGCGCGGTAACAAGCCACAGCGGTACTTTACCCCCAATTATCAGTGGGTAATTACCCGGCAGCGCGGGAACACGCTGGTCACCGGCCTCGCTGTAATCCAGATAACCGCCGGTGATGGAAAAGGTGAGGGTTGTGCCGCCGCCGTCCGGCACGCCAATGTTGGTCGTAAGGATTTGGCCGGGATTGGGCGCTCCGCTGTTCAGTACCGGCGGCTGAACCCAACCCAGGCGCGGGTCAAATTGATAAAATGGCGCCGGGTGGACGTGCAGCGCAACTGCCGCATACAACCAGTTGGGAGCCCGGCCGTACAGCCCCAGCGCTTCGCCGGCGGGCAGGTAATCCAGCACATCCGGCAACCGGTGCACCGGCCACTCTGCGCGCTTGCCGGTGAACGGTATGTTCATTGAACGCGCCAGCCGGTCCAAATCAATGGCGGTGGGCGTTGGCGCCAGTTCAAAATGCAGATGGCGCAATTCATCAGTGTCAAAATCAAAGTAGGGCAAAACGTGCTGCACAAGCGCATTGAATACCGGCCCGTGCTGGGTTGTTCCACGTTCCAGACCGGCCAGCCGGGCCTGAAATACCGGTTGGGAGGTTCTGATCTCCGGCGCGTCTGTCCGGGATGATTCGATTTCGGCCAGCACTGTGATGCCGTGCAGCGTGCAACGGTCACGCCATTCGGCCAGAGCGCCGGCGGTGGGCGCCAGCAAAATGGCGTGTGTGCAGTGCCCCAAAATTGCCTCCTGCGCGGGCGTGGGGCGTCCGCCCACATCCACCAGCAGGGGCAAATGGCGGCGGGCAATATCATCACTGATGTGTTGGACCCAGCGTGGCGTCCATTCGCCCTTGATACGAATGGTACGGACCAACGATTGGTCAATTTCATTAGCCCAGTCGCCTTCGCCATCAGGGCAGGCGCGCAGCAAATAATGCCGGCGCCCCAGTTGGCGCAACGCCTGGCTCAAACTGTAGGCCAACACCGATTTTCCGCTGTGCGGCGGCCCGCCAATCAAAATTGCCGGAAAAATTTCCATATACGCCTCCGGTCAAATAATAAAAAGATGCAAACGCTATGCCGCAAAAAACGTCAATGAATGAATCAACCCTGATTTGCACCCTGGGCGGCCAGCCCCAAATTGTTACTTTTGCTCTGGACTGGCTGCTGCGCCACGGCAGCCACATCCGCGATGTTTACGCCATCCACCTGTCGCCGGCAGACCCGCGAATATCCCACGCCCTCAAATGCCTGTCAGCCGAGTTTGCCGGCAACCGCTACCGGGAGCGGCCCTGTCGCTTCAG
>RFJF01000839.1 GCA_003695455.1 Chloroflexota bacterium | reverse complement strand
TACGGCCACCCCCGTGCCGCCGCCTGTTTCTCCCGTAAACACCCCAACACCGGCCAGCACCCCGGTTCCCAATTCGCCTCCCGGCAAATACCGGCCCTACTCTGTAAAAGACAAAGCCAATTGTGCCTGGATTGGTGTGAACGGCAAAGTCCGTGACGGTGACAATCACGACTCGCCGCCGCTGGCAGGGGTCACAGTTATGGTCACCGGCGATGAAGACGGTTTTCGCGGGCCCTACTACTCTACCACAGACTCGGATGGCAACTACGGGTTGGTTATTGATGAATTTGGCAAAGTGCCGGAACAGGTTGAATTTGTTGCCGAAATTTTTGGCGCCAACGTGAAATCAGACAACCGCCCCCGGTGGAGTGTACTTAACGATTGCCACAGCGATAACGCCAACCAGGTAATGGAAATCAAGTGGGAAAAGGATTGATTTCAACAACCAACGAACAATTCCCAATTATCAATGAACAAACTCACCCAACTCTCAACTCAACAAACTCTATTAACCCAGTAAACTCTATTAACCGGAGGAAATTGAATGAGCATTAAAGCCGACCACTGGATTGAAAAAATGGCCCGCGAACAGGGGATGATTGAACCGTTTGAAACCAATCAGGTTCGTGACGGGGTGATTTCGTACGGGGTATCCTCGTACGGGTACGACATCCGCGTGGCCGATGAGTTCAAGATTTTTACCAACGTCAACAACACGGTGGTCGATCCCAAAAAATTTGACAATCGCTCGTTTGTGGAATTCAAGGGAGATGTGTGCACCATTCCGCCCAATTCATTTGCGCTGGCGCGCACGGTGGAATATTTCCGCATTCCGCGCAGTATTTTGACCATTTGCGTGGGCAAAAGCACTTATGCCCGCTGCGGAATTATTGTGAATGTGACCCCGTTTGAACCGGAGTGGGAAGGGTTTGTAACGCTGGAGATTTCAAACACCACGCCGCTGCCGGCCCGTATTTACGCCAACGAAGGCATTGCACAGGTCATCTTCTTTGAATCTGATGAAGAGTGCCGCACTTCTTACGCCGACAAAAAAGGCAAGTACCAGAAACAGGTGGGTATTACACTGGCCAAAGTTGAGGGCAAATAGCCGCTCATTCGTTCATAATTGACTCTGCGTAGCGGAGCAGCGTTTCTTTGCGCTCCTCCGGCACTAATTTTGATTCCAGATACAACGCCAGCACCTCTGCGGGAGTCAACTCCTCGGCTGATTCAACCCCCAGCCGGTGACGCTGCGCCCGGTCCACATCGTGAATAATGCTGGCTACGGTGTTGGCCCGGCGCAGTGTTTGCCGGATGGCTTTGTCATCCAGCAGGGGTTCCTGCGCCTCGGTGGCTTTGATGATAACCCGCACAACCGCGTCATCCAGCGGGTGAGACTCCAGTTCGTCCAGAATATCGGTCATCGGGTCATCAGAGGCGGTCACATCAATCCGCACCGTCACAAAGCGGCGGGCATCCAGCGGAACAAATTCCCAATTGGCGCGACCCCGTTCCAGTTCAACCATCACAAAGCCTTTGCGCTCGGCCTCTTCGCCAAAATCAATCCGTTCCAGGCTGCCGGGGTAAACAATGGGGGGATGCTGGCCCCCGTTTAACTCCTGATGTTTGTGAATGTGGCCCAGGGCCACGTAATCCCAAACCGGGTCGGCCAGCAGGCTTTTGAGCACCACTACATCGCGGCCAATCATTACGCTTTGCTCGCTACCCTGTCGGGCCTCGCTCACAGAAAAATGGGCGGTCAGCACTGCCGGCACATTGGGGTTTTCACGGACTTCGCCGGCTAAATCTTCAATATTGCGGTGAACAATGTTGCCCAGCGCCATGTCCAAGTCATCCAGCGAAAGGTTGCGGAATTCGTCGTGGGCCAGCAGGCGGCTGCGTTGCGGGTAGGGCACGGTTGCCACCTGCAACGGCTGGCCGCGGCGGCAGGTAATCTGGTGTACCGCCTCGCGGGCGGCCACAGTAACACCGGGCACATCCAGCACGCCAAAAATATCCAGACTGCTGGCGGCCCGGTCCGCCGAGGCCATATCGTGGTTGCCCACCAGCAAAATCACCGGCACGTTGTTATCTGCCAGCCGTTTGATGCGGCGGGCAAATTCTCGCTGGTAGGTGGGGTTGGGGCGCTGGTTTTTGTAGGCGTCGCCGGCAAAAATGCAGACATCCACCCCACGCTCCAGCGCCACATCAATGGCCTGGCTCATGCGGCGCAAAAAATCAACCACCCGGCTGTTCAGGCCGGAACGAGAATCGAGCCGCCCGTAATTTTCCATGCCAATGTGAATATCGGCCAAATGAAGCAGGTTGATGGCTTGGGGCATGTTGTAATCCTGTGGCAAACGGGGAAATTATCTCTTTTTGTTTTTGCGTCGCCGGCGATTTTTGGGCGCCATTTCCAGCACCTCAATTTCCTGCGCCGCAATTTCAAACGGTGGTTCTTCTTCGCCGGCCTGTACCAGCAGCGTTTCCTTGATTACATTCAATCCTTTAACCCAACCGGTCACGCCTTCACTGGTTTTGATGGTGGAGCCAATTGTGGGCAGGGTTTCCTTGATTTCGGAGTATTGCTGGTTTTCATAGGCCAGACAACAGAGCAGCCGGCCGCACAGCCCGGAAATTTCTGCCGGAGCCAGCGGCAACCCCTGATTTTTAGCCATCCGAATAGAGACCGGATGGAATTCGGTCAGCCAGCTTGAGCAGCACAAGCGGCGACCGCAGCGGCCGTATCCGTCCAGAATCTTGGTTTCGTCGCGCGCGCCCACCTGTTTCATTTCGATGCGGGTTTTGAGCGCGCGGGCCAGTTGTTTGGCCAGGTCTCTGAAATCAACGCGCTGTTCGGCGGTAAAAGAAACAATCAGCCGCGAGCCGTCAAAGCTGTAATCAACGGCCAGCACTTTGATGGGCACCTTCAATTCGCGGGCCAGGGCGGCGGCCTTTTCCTGCGCTTCCGGCTCTAACGCCTTGTAGCGCTGCGCCTCTATCAAATCAACGGGGGTGGCCGTGCGTACCACTTTTTTCAGCTTACCTTTGATTTCTGAGGCCGGCACATCGTGTACCGGCTGCACCACCACGCCCATTTCCGTACCGCGGGCGGTTTCAACAATGACCCGTTTTTCAGGTTCCAAATCCTCAATTCCGTTGGGGTTAAAATAGTAAATTTTGGTTACGGGTTTAAACCTGACACCAACAATCTGCGGCATATTTTCCTCTGATTCCTGCGTTTGTTTGTCCGTTAAAATTCTGCGTACCGGGGAAGCCGCAGCAACGCGACCTCCAGATTGAGCCGGGGGTTTACATTTCTATCCAGATTGAGCAGCGCCTGCTGCAATTTTAAAACAATCTCACCGGCCTGCGCCACCGAGCCTTTGGACGCCAAAAGCTGCAAGCTGTCCTGCCAATCATGGTTGACAATGGCGGCGCGGCTGCCGCTGCGCAGCAACAATACATCGCGCCAGATGGTGAGCCACAGCGTGAGCGCCTCTTTAAGGGCCAGTACGTCACGGCTGAGTTGCTGGGCGTAGGCCAGCCGCTCGGCGCGATGCATTTGCAGCAGGTCACGCAAGTCATCAAGCCGGGCCTGCCGCCGCTCCAGAAACGATTCGTCGGTGAGGGCGCGCACCGCCCAGCCCAGCCGCCCCGCCGAAAGCGAAGCCAGCAGTTCGGCCTGCGCCGCCGGTGCGCCCCATTTTTCTTGCAATGCGGCCTGCACCTGGTCCGCAGGAAGCGGGCGCAGGGTGACAATCTGGCAGCGAGACACAATGGTGGGCAGCAAGCCGGCCGGGTCGGGCGCGGTTAAAATGATAACCACCTGCGATGCCGGCTCTTCAAGCGTTTTGAGCAGGGCGTTGGCCGCGCCGGCGGTTGCCCGTTCAAAATTGCAGAGTACCGCCACCCGGCAGCGCCCTTCCACCGGCGAAAGAGACAACTCGTGCTGCAAATCACGCACCTGGTCAATTTTCAACGTTTCGTGCTCATCATCCAGAATGCGTACATCCGGGTGATTTCCGCTGACCACCTTGCGGCAAGAGCGGCACACGCCGCACGGTTTCCCGTCTCCGGTGCAGTTGAGAAGCTGGGCAAAATGGCGGGCCAACGTGGCTTTGCCCACGTTCAGCGGCCCGGCCAGCAGCAGCGATTGCGGCATTCGCCCGCCGTTGTGCTGGCGCGTGAGCAGCTCAACAGCCCACTGATGCCCAATTACATCAACGCGATACGTTTGCTCAGTCATCCCGTTATTTTACCATAAGCTGAATTAATCGCTAAACTGCCGGATGGCTATTAGACATCCACCCGGTTCAATGCTATCATATTTTGCTCGATGAACACGCACACATGCAAGACCCAACGCACCCTGATTACGGTCGCCGCGCTGCTGATGGCAATTGTGCCGGCTGCCGGGTGCAACAACAATCCCACAACATCCCCGGCCGTCATCGCCGCCGATGCCGCTTCACCCACCGCACCCACCGGCCCAACCCGAAGTCCGGCAACAGCCGCCCCCGTCCCCACCGCCTCCGGTACGTCGGCGCCAACCCGGACCCCCGCACCCACGCACACGGCTTCTGCATCGCCCCGGCCAACGCCCACCGATTCTGCCACCGCGCCCCCGGCCCCATCTCCTTCACCACTCGCTACGCGAAGTCTGGCCGGGGTGGAAGTTTCCGAGTCAACGCTGACCCTGCTCACCTATCCCTACCGGGGCTATTTGATTGAACAGGCAGACCCGGTTTACAATATGCCGGTTTTTTATTTCAACCGGCCCCAATTTGAAGCCGACTCGCCGGCGCCGGTTTTGCAGGATTACAAAACCGTGGTGCTGGAAAACCCGTACCTGCGGCTCACATTTTTGCCGGAACTGGGCGGGCGGCTGTACGGCGCCACCATCAAAGCCACCGGCCAGGAGGTGTTTTATCACAACCCGGTCGTCAAACCGTCGCGCTACGGCGTGCTGCAACCGGCCGAGGCCAACTGGTGGCTGGCTGCCGGCGGAATGGAGTGGGCCTACCCCACCCAGGAACACGGCTACCGCTTTGGCGTTCCGTGGGATTACCGGGTAGCGCAAACCCCCAATGGCGCGGCTATCACCCTGACCGACACGGCACCGGGGCGGGTGGGGCTGGCTGTCACCGTGTCGCTGGCGGCCAACAGCGCCGGCTTTTCGGTGGAGCCGCTGCTGACCAACCAGAGTTCCGCCGCCGTGCCGGTGCAGGTGTGGAGCAACGCCGCGCTAACGCTGGCCGCCGGCTCAATGCCGGCAGATACGCAATTTGTGGCGGCCACCGATGTTATCACCATCCACAGCCGGGGCGAAGCCGGCTGGACGGTTCCCGGGCCGGGCCGGCACGCGCCGTGGCCGCAGGTGGGGCAAACCGATTTGCGCGACTACCGGCAGTGGGCCAACTATTTGGGGTTTTTTGTGGATAATCAGGCAGCGCCGTTTTTGGCCGCCGTTAACCCCAACAGCCGGCTGGGGATGGTGCGGCTGGGGCCACTCGATTTTCCGGGCAGCGCCGGCAAGCTGTTTGCCTTTGGTCCGGATTTTCCGTACCGTGATTACACCGACGACGATTCGCAATATTTTGAGATTTGGGGCGGGGCCAACGCCGCGTTCTGGGCAGACTACGACCGCATCGTGCTGCCGGGGCAATCGCTGGGCTGGCGCGAGGTCTGGTGGCCGCTGTCCGGGTTGGATGGCCTGAGTTGGGCCACGGAACAGGCGGCCATCCACGTGCAGCCGGCGCCGCAAACCGCAGACGGCTACATTCTGTCGGCGTTGCTGGCCCGGCCCACACGGGGGCGCGTGCAAATCACGTCCGGCGGCACAACTGTGCTGGAGGAACCGTTTGAAGCCGCGCCCAATTCGCCGCTCACGTGGGAATTTAACGCCGTCCGCGGCCCCATTAATATTGAATTAACGGACCAGCAGCATCAAACGCTGCTGAATTATCAGTTTGAATAACAGGCAATGACCCAGGAATTTACCATTCAGTGCCCCCAATGCGGCACACTTTACAATGATTTGCAGGAGGTTTGCCCCTACTGCGGCGAACCCCAACCCGCCGCCGGCCCGGAAAACCCGGTGTTTCCGGCGGATTTTCCCGACGACGACGCCATTCCGCCCCGCGAAGAGGACGTGCTGTTTGATGAGCCGGAGCCGGCGTTGTACGATGACGAAGCCGGTTACGCGGATGACCCGTTTGCGGAGGACGATATTTTTGCCGTGGCCGGCCCGCCGGTTGAACAGGTAACGCAAGACGAGTACCTGCCCCCGGATTACGGCGATGACTATGACGAAGCGTACTACGATGAGGCCGGGGGGTGGGCCGAGCCGGAGCCGTATTTGCCGGACGACGATTTGGCCGGATACGACAACCTTCCGCCGGTTGCGCCGGAATTTGAACCCGATGAAGCCGACGTTGAATTTGAAACCGCGCCAAAAAGGCTGCGGTTTCGGCGGGTGGCGCTGGGCTGTTTGGGATTTTTGCTGTGCGCAGGGCTGCTGTACGGCGGCATCACCGTGATGGCCGTGCGCAGCGGATTGCAGGAACGGGCGCAACTGGCGCAGGATGAATCGCAGGAACGTTTCCAAAAGGGGCAGGCGCTGCTGGCAGAAAACTCCATTGAGCTGGCCATTGCCGAATTTGAACGGGCCGTAAAACTGAATCCCACCTTTCGGGAGGCCCGCGATGCGCTCAGAGAGGCGCAGCGGCTGTCAAAATTGCAGCCCACACCCACCTCGCAAACGCGTTCGCAGGCGGCGGCAGATATTTTTGTGCAGGCCGAAACCCAATTTAACGCCGAAAACTGGGCCGACGCCGCGCTGACGTTATCGCAGGTGCGAGACCTGGACCCGGATTTTAAACCAGACCAGGTTGCACAGATGATTTTTGAGGCCAACCGAAATTTGGGGCAATCGCTGCTGAATCCGCAGGATGTGGAATCGGCGCTGGCTGCCTTTGAGCAGGCGCTGGCCGAACAACCCGGCGACTCCGGGGTATCGGCGCAGGTTGACAAAATCACGCTGTATTTGCAGGCAATTCAGGCCGAAGACGCCCGGACGGCCATCCAATCGCTGCGCAAACTGTACAAAACCGACGCGCAATTTTTGGATGTGCAGGCCCAGTTGCAGCAGGCGTATCGCCGTTTTGGTGATGAGTTGGGCGACCAGGGAGACTGGTGCGCGGCACAAACCCAGTACACCGAAGCCAATGCCATTCACCCGGACCGGGCGCTGCAAGCCAAAATTGAAACCAGCGGCCAGCGCTGCCAGGGGGGATCGGCGGGGCAGGCCAGAATTTCCACCGCCACCCCGGTTCCCGTC
>RFJF01000838.1 GCA_003695455.1 Chloroflexota bacterium | reverse complement strand
GTGATGCCCGGCAGGTCGCCCACGCCGTCGCCGTTGCTGTCCTGAAATGATCGAGGGTAAATCTGGTAAATAATTCCGGTTTGCCACCAGTGAAGTTGGGTTGTCATTGCTGCTCCTTTGAAATCAGGGGTCAGGAGTCGGGAGTTGGGAATTAGGGAATGGTGATCTTGTAGAGACACCCAATTTGGGCGTATCTACCCTGAAAATACAACAGATGGTAGACGGCAGACGGGCACGAACTGCCACAACCGCACCGCGCCGGCCCGCCGATTCTAGCACAAGCCATCAATTATGCCAACGTGTTGGCGGCGCGCAATCACGGCGCTGAATTTTTGCGCTACCGGCAATTCTGCCGATAATTCAGCCATCCATTTGAAATAAACAAAGGGGATGACCATGGCACGTGAACAGCAGCGCAAGCAACGGGGCGAGCGCGGACGGCGACGGCGCGCGCGTCACGAACAGCCACGGCAGAATGTGGTTCCCGCCGGACTGCCCGGCGGCTGGTACAAGCCGCTCCGCGAGGCAGACCTGCGGCGCATCCACGAAGCATCTCTGACGGTGCTGGAGCAAACCGGCATTCAGGTGATGCCCTCGGAATGCCGGGAGATTTTCAAACGGGCCGGAGCCACGGTTGACGAGACCGCCAACCGGGTCTACATCCCCCGCAAAATGGTGGAGGAGGCGCTGGCGCTGGCTCCCAACTCGGTGCGGCTGTGCGGGCGAGACCCCCGGCACGATATGCAACTGGGCGGCACGCGGGTCTATATGGGAACCGGCGGCGCGGCGGTCAAGGCGATTGACCTGCACAGCGGGCACGTGCGCGAAACCACCCTGGCCGACGTGGCCCAAATTGGCCGGCTGGTGGACGCGCTGGACAACGTCCATTTTTACCTGCGCGCCTGCGTGGCCCGCGACATTCCCCCGGAACTGCTGGACACCAACACCTACTACGCCGCCGCCGTGAACACCACCAAACACGTCACGGTCAACTGTTTCAGCGTGGAATCATTCCAAAATGTAGTTGAAATTGCGGCGCTGATTGCGGGCGGGCGCGAAGCCCTGCGCGAGCGGCCCATCTTCTCCATCACCGCCTGCTGGACGGTCAGCCCGCTGCGTTACGCGCCGGAAACCGTTGAGGTACTCACCGAAGTGGTGCGGCAGGATGTTCCCGTGTTTCTCTCCTCGGCGCCGCAGGCCGGGGCCACCAGCCCGGCTGCGCTGGCCGGCACACTGGTGCAAATCAACGCCGAAGAGCTGTCCGGCGTGGTGTACACCCAACTGGTCAAACCGGGCGCGCCGATTGTGCTGGGCTACGTCCCCTCGGTGGCCGATTTGCGGACCGGCAGTTTTGTGGGCGGCGCCCCGGAATTTGCGCTGATGCACGCCGCTTCGGCCCAGTTGGGCCAGTTTTACGGCCTGCCGGTGTACAACTCGTCGGGGCTGGCCGATTCCAAATTGCCCGATATTCAGGCCGGTTACGAAAAGGGCATCTCCGGGCTGGCCGCGGCGCTGGCCGGGGCCAACTACATCCACCACTCCGCCGGTTTTCTGGAATCGATGCTGACCGTGGCCTACGAGCAGTACGTGATTGATGACGACATCAACGGTTCGATTATGCGGGCCGTACGCGGCATTGAGGTCACGGATGAAACGCTGTCGGTGGATGTGATTGACCAGGTTTGCCGCGGTGAGGGCCACTATCTGGGGTCGGCCCAAAGTCTGGAATTAATGCACAGCGAATACTACTACCCCCACACCGGCAACCGCCAGCAGCGAGAAGATTGGGAGGCCGCCGGCGGGCTGGATATGCGCGAGCGCGCCCGCCGAACGGCCCAACATCTGCTTAAAACCCACCACCCCCAACCCATCCCCCCGGATGTGGACGCAGCCATCCGGGAGCGGTTTGACATCCTCCTGCCACCGGAACTGAGCAACAACAAATCACACGTGTCACTAATGGACAAATAGCACGAATAAAATATTTAGGACTTACGCAGTTGCTTCAAAAGTGTCATTCTGAGCGACTGAAAGGAGCGAAGGAACTCCGGTTTGGGGCTTATTTTACCCTCAACGGCGGAGATTCCTCGTCGCTACGCTCCTCGGAATGACAATTTTAGGCTGAACTGCGTAACTCATACTGTTATCAGTTTAATGACATATCTATCTGCTGAGTAATTACTCCCTTAAAGGGAAAGTCGATTCCCCTTAAAGGGAAAGTCGATTCCCC
>RFJF01000837.1 GCA_003695455.1 Chloroflexota bacterium | reverse complement strand
TGGGAATGACCCCGCAGTTGGGGTCGTAGGTTACGTAGATTTTGCCGGCGGCATCCATCAGCTTGAAATCCGATTCATTAAATGACAAATAAGATTCACTACCGCCGGCCACGTTAGAGACGCGCACAGTAATCAGCAGCATGGTTCGGCCCTGGAGGGGCGGTTTGTTGTTGGCGTTTTGGGCTTTGATTAGCGGCCACGCCGAGAAATCAACGGCGGTCACTTCAATTAGCGCGCCGCCGGAGGTCAGTTGGTCGGCCTGCGCCAGCGCCGGGGCCGGTTCAGTTGGCGACAGATTGGCGGGGTTCGGCACGTCAAAATAAACGGCCGGAAAATCGTACGGTTCGTACACCAGCCTGAAATCTGATTTTTCCTCCGGCACCTGAAAGCAGAGCTTGCCGTCTATTGTGCCGCCACGGGGCACAACCCCATCCAGCAAATCAGGAACCACGCCGCAACTGGCCCGAAACGTCTCGTAAATAACGTTCTGCTCGTCCATCAGTTTAAAATCGGCGTCGTACAACCGAACCGGTTCTTCCGGCGGGCCGGCCACATTTTCAACCCGCAGGGTCAACAGTAACATCCGCATGCCGGACAGCGGCGGGTCGTTGTACTGGTTGTTGGCCTTGAGTACCGGCCAGGCGTTACGGTTGACGCCAATCACGTCAATTTGGAGGCCGTTCCAGGTTTGGTTGTTACCGGGGGTAGCGGCAGCGGATTGCCGGGGCGTGGCAGTCGCCGCAGGCGGGTTGGTGGCAGGCGGATCGGCGGTCACTGCGCTCCCGGTTGGGGCTGTTTTGGGCGACGGGCCGGTAATTGCAGCCGCCAAACTGTAACAGAGCGCGGCTGCAAAACCAACGCCGGTTATTACCGCGAGGAAAAGCACAACAATGGTGAATTTTTTCATGGTGTTGGGATACTGGTAAAATTGCCGCTATCGCGAGTTATTCTCGGCGGTATTGCCGGCAAAGGGAATTTCCACGCGCACGGCTGTGCCTTTGCCAATGGCAGATTCCAGCACACACACGCCGCCCACAATTTCTGCGCGTTCATCCATGTTGAGCAGGCCCAGGCTGGTGCGCTGGTCGTAGGTGGATTGTGTGGCCTCCACGTCAAAGCCCACGCCGTTATCCCGGATTTCAACATACAGAACGCCGTTTTTTACCAGCATGCTGATTCTGATTTCTGTGGCCTGGGCGTGTTTTTTGGCGTTGCCCACTGCCTCTTCAACAATGGCAAAAACCACCGCTTCGGCTTCGCTGTTGAGCTGGCCCTCGTAGCCCCGGTTGATAACTTTAACCTGGAACGGTTCATTTTTATTGAGCCGGTCGGCATACTGGTTGAGCGCCGGCAGCAACCCCTGCGTTTCCAGCAGTACCGGGCGCATAGCAAACAACATGGTGCGGATTTCGTGGGTGGTGCGCTGGGCAATATCTTCTACTTTGATAACTTCATCAATGGCTTTGGGAATATCGCCCTTTTCCAGCACCATTTTGATGAAATTCAGGCGCATCACAATAGCTGCCACCGATTGCGTGGGGCCGTCGTGTAAATCCCGGGCCAGTTTGCGCCGCGCCTCGGCTTCTTTTTCCAGCAGACGCTGCTGCTCCCGATGAATATCTTCAAACAACTGCGCATTTTGCAAAGCGATAATGGCCTGGCTGCAAAATGTTTTTAGCAGTTGGGCGTGTTCAACACTGTAAAAATTAGGCTCGGTGCTGCAAAAAAGAATGACGCCAAACGTTTGAAACCCGGCCCGCAGTGGCGCGCAAATGGCGGAGCGGCAGCCGGGCGTTGACGCAAACTGGGTAACAGATTTATCTCGGTTGGCCCGATGGGTGATGGTCACTTCGGCGGCGCTCACCGTGCGGCCCAGTAATCCGTCCTCGGCGCTCACTTTGCGGCCCTGGTCCTTGCGGGAAATATTCCGACCGGCGGCCACGGTGAGCCTGCCCTCTCCCTCAAACAGCAGCACCATAGCAATGGCCGAGTCATCTTTGGTGCCTACTTCCGCCATCGCAGAAAACGCGGCGTCAATGGTGGCGCGCAGCACTTTCCGGTAATCGAGCGTGGAACTGAGCGTGGTTGCCATATCGGACACCAGTTTGAGACGCGCATTTTCTACGCGCAGGTGTTCCAGTTCGGCCACATTTTCAGCCTGAGAAACATCAACCCGCTGCCGCACAAAAAAGCCCGGCAGCAGCGCCGCCAAAATGAGCGCCAGGGCGTTTGACCCCAAAGACAGCAGCGTTGCCACCAGCGCCGACCGGTCCATTTCGCCGGCCTGCTGCAGCAACCGCACCACCGGCAGCGCGTACCCCACAATCAGCGGCAGCGCCACCAGCAACCCTACCTCGGTGTTCCAGCGAACGCTGGCCATAATTACCGGAAAGAGGAGTAACGGCAGCAAAAACTGCGGGTGTTCAACCAGCAACAACAGCGCCAGCGCCAATAACCCGTCAACAATTACGGTGATGACAGACAGCCAGTCAGGGAAAAATTTGGCCCAGAGCATTCCGGCGTAAATGGCGTTCAGCACCACCCCCACACCCACAACCACGCCCAACTGGAACAGTTCGGGGTTTTGTGTGCCGCCCAGATAATTTTCTGCCAGCACAAACAGCGCCACCAAAAACAGCCACAGCCAGCGTAAATTAGACACCAGCCAATCAAGCTGGAACCGGTTGGAGTGAGATTCTTCCTGCGGTTGTTCGATCATTTTCCCTTCAACTTTGTACACCGCGCCGGTTTGCTGCAACTACCAACTGCGGTCAGGTAAATCAAGTGTAGCTTACTCTCCAAAATCCGTAAATAGGACTACATAACCACCTTTTTTGAGATTTGATTTAGCAACAGCCGCCGACTACAATCATAACATACAAGCATCAGCACGGGCAAGGATTAAAATGCAAATCGGCCCGCAAAATCCGGCTCAATCCACCCACTGCAATCGTTAAAATTTTGCCCAAATTACGCCCACAACATGGACACACTGCACGTACTCATCATTTCAGCCGACCCGCTCACCCGCGCGGGTCTGGCCGCGCTTCTGGCGGACCCACCCGATTTGACCGTGAGCGGCCAAATTTCGGTTGAGCAGATTTTTGAGACCGGGTTTGATATTTTCCAACCGGATGTCATCCTGTTTGATTTGGGCTGGGAAACCGGGGCGGCGCTCGACGCGCTGGCCGATTTGGATGAACCCGGCACCCCCGTAGTGGCGCTGCTGTCCGACCCCGACCTTGCGCCGGATGTGTGGCGGCTGGACGTGGCCGGGGTGCTTCCGCGTGAGGCCTCGGTTGAACAACTCCGGACTGCGCTGGCGGGCGCGCGCCATAATTTGCGAGTGCTGGCGCCGGAGTTTGCCGCCGCGCTCACCTCGCCACCGGCAATGTCCAACCCGGCCGCGCCCATCCCCGAACCGCTCACCCCGCGCGAATCTGAAGTACTGCAACTGCTGGCCGAAGGCCTGCCCAACAAAACCATTGCCCGCCGGCTGGGCATCAGCGAGCACACGGTCAAATTTCACGTGAATGCCATTCTGGGCAAGTTAAACGCGCAAAGCCGCACCGAAGCCGTGGTGCGGGCCTCGCAGGCTGGGCTGATTTTGCTGTAACCTCATCAAATGGTTGGCCCGCAACCTACCCAAATTTACAGGGTTGCCCCCCTCAAACCGTGGATGCCAAACCACGCATCTGTTTGATATACTTGAAACAGCAATTTACGATTGACGAAGATAATTGGTATTTACTCAGCAGATGTGTCATTCCGAGGCGCGCAGCGACGAGGAATCTCCAGGTGGTACAACATTACTTCGCTTTCGAGGCGTTTTATGGAGATTCTTCGCTCGTTCCTCACTCAGAGAATGACACCTGCTGAATAGGCACGATATTTGTTAATAATCTGCGGCACGGCACCAAAAATAAAAATCAACCTTTTATCGGCCGGGAGACCCTTTGCTGCGCTCAGGGTGACACGCCTGAGTCTCCTCCCTAATTCCTGACTCCCGACCCCTGAATCCTGATTTCACGAAAGGACAAACCAATGAGCAATGTTTTAAAGAATCTATCCGCTGAACTGGCCGGCGTGGCGCAAACAGCCGGAACCGGCGTGGTTCGGGTTGAGGCCCGGCGCAGGCTGCCCGCCACCGGCATTGTCTGGTCCACCGACGGCGTAATTGTGACCGCGCACCACGTGGTGCAGCGCGACAAAGACATCACCGTGGGCCTGCCAAACGGCCAGACCACCACCGCCGAACTGGTGGGCCGCGACCCCTCTACCGATTTGGCCGTGCTGCGGGCCAACGCCGCCGGATTGCCCCCCGCTGCGCGCGCAACACTGGCCAATGACGGGGTGCAGGTGGGGCATTTGGTGCTGGCGCTGGGCCGGCCCGGTAACTCGGTGCAGGCCACGCTGGGCATTGTCAGCGCGCTGGGCCAAAACTGGCGCACCCCCGGCGGCAGCCGGCTTGATTACTACCTGCAAACAGATGTGGTGATGTATCCCGGTTTTTCCGGCGGGCCGCTGGTCAACGCCGCCGCCGAAGTTGTTGGGTTGAACACATCGGCGTTGCTGCGCGGTGTCAGCCTGACCGTGCCGGTTACCAGCATGGCCCGCGTGGTAGAGATGCTGCTGGCGCACGGTCACATTAAACGCGGCTACCTGGGCATCAGCACCCAGCCGGTGCGCCTGCCCGCCGAACTGAGCCGGCAGGCTAACCAGGAAACCGGGCTGCTGCTGGTTTCGGTTGAACCGGACAGCCCCGCCG
>RFJF01000836.1 GCA_003695455.1 Chloroflexota bacterium | reverse complement strand
GGTTGCCACCCGCGCCGCGCCCAGCTTGCGGGCCTGTTTGATGGCCGCGCCGGAGGCTTCGCGCACGCCTTCCAGCGAAAAGTCGGCGGCTTTGCCCAGCCCGACCACAATTACCCGCTGCGCCGGAATTTGGCCGCGCGGGTAGAGGGTCAGCGTTTCGCCCAGCTTGCCCCGGAAATCGCCGGCGGCGATGACTTCGGCAATCAGCCCGCCGAGGGCGCGGTTGGCCGCGCCGGTTGCGCCGCCGGGGTGGGTGACGCCGTCAAACAGGTTGACAATGATGGCGTCGGCCGGGGTAGATTGAATCTCACCTCGGGTTACAGAAACGTTCATTTTTCCTCCGAAAGCACCGCCTGCGGCGGTGCGCTTATTCAGACTTGATTTCAAACGAGGTGCTGATTTCGACCTTGTTTTGCAGCGTCTGGCCCACCACGCAGTATTTGGTTTCTGAGAGGTGAATGGCCCGTTCCACGGCTTTGGGGTCCACGTTGTCGCCGGTCACAGTGAATTTCAGTTCAACCTGCTGGTAGGGTTTGGGGTACTCGTCCGGGTTGTGGCCGATGACCTGCACCTGCACGCCGGTGATGTTTTGCCGTTTTTTCTGCAAAATGCTGACCACGTCCATGCCGGTGCAGCCGGCCAGCCCCAGCAGCATCAATTGTGACGGCGACGTATTTGCGCCGCCCATCGGGACGTTGTTGCCTTTGGTGTCAGTTCCCAAAAAGTTGAGTTTTTCGCCTGTCCAGCTGGCGGATACCTGGGTGGTTCCCATAATTTTGATTCTCCTTGTGTAAAATAGTTTGATGAGTTGGGTAAGCTCATTCCGATTAGATGCGGTGTGAGCCGGATTCGTTACACAATCAGGTCAGCGATTTCATTTTTGCCAGCCGGCGGGCCGCTTCTTCCAGCACGTCGCGGGTTTTGCAGAACGCAAAGCGGGCCAGCGAGGCCCCGTCGGCGGGGTCGTAGTAGAAGGCGCTGGGCGGAATGGCCGCCACGCCGATGTCGGCGGTGAGGTAGCGGCAAAAAGCCACGTCATTTTCAAAGCCCAGCCCGCTGATGTCGGCGGTGATAAAGTAGGTCCCCTGCGGCACAATCGGGTTCAGACCGGCGTCGGCCAGCGCGCCGACCAGAAAATCCCGGTTGTCCTGGTACATGCCGGCCAGTTCACGGTAGTACTCATCCGAGGTATGCAGGCCGTCGGCAATGGCCTCTTGCAGGGGCGCGGGCGCGCAGAAGGTCATAAATTGGTGCGCCCGGTTGAGCGCCGTGCTCAGCTCCGGCGAGGCCACGGCCCAGCCCACCTTCCAGCCGGTCATGCTGAACGTTTTGCCCGCGCTGGAAATGGTGACCGTCCGGTTGGACATTCCCGGCAGGGTAGCCATGCAGACGTGGCGGGCGTCGTCAAACACAATGTGCTCGTACACCTCATCCGTGAGGGCAATCACGTTGTGTTTCTGGCACAAATCGGCGATGAAGCGCAGTTCGGCCTCGGAGAAGACCTTGCCGGTGGGGTTGTGCGGGGTGTTAATCATCACCAGCTTGGTTTTGTCAGAAAAGAGGCGGGCCAGCCGGTCGCGGTCAATCTCCCAGCGAGGCGGGCGCAGCGTGTAAAATCGAGGCGTGCCGCCGGCAAATTTGATGGCCGGCAGGTAGGAATCGTAGAACGGTTCAAAAACAATCACCTCGTCGCCGGGGTTGACCAGCCCCAGCACGGCGGCAAAAATGGCCTCGGTGGCGCCCACGGTGACGGTCACTTCGGTATCGGGGTTGACCGGCAGGCCGTAAAAGCGGGCCATTTTGCGGGCAATGGCTTCCCGCAATCGGGGGCGGCCGTTGCCGGGCGCGTACTGGTTAATAT
>RFJF01000092.1 GCA_003695455.1 Chloroflexota bacterium | reverse complement strand
CGGCAAAGACGTGGGGGTGTTATCGGTAGATGAGCCGCTTGACGGGCGGCGGCCCAACCGCGAAGCCCTGCTCCCGCTGGAGATTTTTGCCGACCGGTTGGCCGGTATCATCGAAAACGCCCAACTCCACGAGCAAACCGAGCGGGAACTCGCCCGGCGCATGCAGGCCGAGGAAAAAATTAAGGCATCGTTGCAGGAAAAAGAGGTGCTGCTCAAGGAAATTCACCACCGGGTCAAAAACAACCTGCAAATTGTGTCCAGTCTGCTCAACCTGCAAGCCAATTATGTGCAGGACCCACAAATACTGGCCGCATTTCAGGACAGCCAGAGCCGAATCCGCTCGATGGCTATGGTTCACGAAAAGTTGTACCGTTCAGACAACCTGGCCAACATTAACTTTGCCGATTACATCCGCGACCTGGCTGCCTACCTGCGCCGTACGTTCAGCACCGGTTTTGTAGAAGTAGCTATTGAAGCCGAAGATGTGTTCTGGACGATTGACATGGCTGTTCCCGGCGGGCTGATTCTCAACGAGCTACTCTCCAACGCCTTCAAACACGCCTTTCCGGATGGACAATCCGGCAAAATTGACATCAGCCTGCGCCGCACCGCTGCCGGCAAAACGGTGCTGGAGGTTGCCGATAACGGGCCGGGCTTGCCCCCGGAAATTGACTTCAAAAACACCGATTCGCTGGGACTGCAACTGGTTAACGCCCTCACCAACCAGTTGGGCGGTACCATCACCCTTGATGCCACGTATGGCGCTGTATTCACCATCACGCTTCCACAAAATTAGGAGGCAAGACCGCCAATGTATGCCATCCGTTCATTTTACGCCCTGCCGCCGCTGGATAATCCGGAAGATAGCCGGGTGGCCCGCCTGTTGAGAACCGTTGTGGCGGCGTTGTTTGTCGCTACCGTTCTTGGCTCCGCACTCATCATTCTGGCTGACGCCGATGAATTTCTGTTTGACGCCACCTTTGGGTTGGGCAACATTGTGCTGCTGGCCGGAATCTGGGGGGTTGCGCGTTCGGGCCGGCTAAAACTGGCCGCAGTGCTGGTTGCGGGTCTGTTGTGGCTGTGCATTACGGTGTTGCTCTCTTTTCACAATGATGCCGGAATCGACAACCCGGTCATCACCGGCTATTTTGTGGTAATCATTCTGGCGGCGCTGCTGCTGGGCGAGCAGGCGGCCCTGATATTTGGGGCGCTCAGCGCATTGGCAATCCTGGCACTCTTCTTACTGGCGGCAGGT
>RFJF01000835.1 GCA_003695455.1 Chloroflexota bacterium | reverse complement strand
CTTGCCTTTTTGATTCTGCGCCCGCAGAATTGCAAATTTGCGGCAGGTCGCGTACTATTCGCGGCTATGAAAAGCGCCAGCCTGCCCCTGCAAAAAGAACAGACCGCCAATCTGGCGTTGGCCGCGCTCATTACCGGCGCGGTCACCATCTCTACATCTGCCATTTTTGTGCGCATCAGCGAGGTTGGCCCCATTGCCACCGCTTTTTGGCGCATGGCGCTCGCTTTTCCGGCCTTCTGGCTGTGGATGAAGCTCGAACGGCGACCCGCCGCCGCCGTTGCCCCCCAACCCAGCCGCAGCGATTACCGCTGGCTGCTGCTGGCAGGCATCTTTTTTTCCTGCGATCTGATGACGTGGCATCTCTCTATTAAATTTACGGCGATTGCCAACTCGGTGCTGCTGGCAAACTTTGCGCCGGTTTTTGTCACGCTGGGCGGCTGGCTCGTTTTCCGCCAGCGCGTGAACCGGCTTTTTATTGTGGGCATGGTGGTGGCGCTGACCGGCGCAACCATGCTGGTTGGCGTCAGTTTTAGTATGAGTTTGCAGCGCATGTTTGGCGACGCGCTGGCGATGACCACGGCCGTTTTTTACGGCGGCTACATTTTGTCCATCTCCCGGCTGCGCAACAACTTGTCAACCGCCACGGTGATGACCTGGGCGGCGGGCGTTTCGGCGCTGATTTTGCTACCCGCGGCCCTGCTGGCCGAAGGCAACCCCATTCCGCCAACGTTCACCGGTTGGGCGGTACTGCTGGGACTGGCGCTCTTTTCACACACCGCCGGGCAGGGGTTGATTACCTTTGCCCTGGCCCACCTGCCGGCCTCATTTTCCTCGGTCACGCTGCTGCTCCAGCCGGTGCTGTCGGCGGTCTTTGCCTGGCTGCTGCTCAGCGAAGCCCTCACCCCGTTCCAGATTTTGGGCGGCATCGTGGTACTGGCGGGCATTTTTGTGGCCCGCCGCGCCAGTTGGTGATTCATCCCGATTCTTCCCTTTGTAGGAAATCATACAGATAACCCGTTTCAACTTCGCTACACTGGCAATAGCTGGAGGTGTGCGGTGTTGCAGGCGTCACAAGTCTCAGGGGCCTCCTTTCAAAGGAGTGCGACAGTCCTTGCGGCACAGCAACAAGAAAAAATGGGTGTGCAGGTAGCACGCGTAACAAAGTAAAAAAACAGAGTCGCAGAGTATCAGAGTCGCCATCCCCTGGCTCCCGGCTCCTGACTCCTGACTCCTGGTTTCAAAAGGAGCAAACCGTGAAAAAATATCGATGGGCAGGATTGACCGTACTGGCGCTGTTACTGGCCGGATGCGGCGCTGTACAGGGTTCGCCACCGGCGCAGCCCGAGGCGCAACAACAAGCCGCGGCACAAGCAGCACCGGCAGAGGAATTACCGGCAGAAGAACCTGCTGCGGAGGTTGAAGAGAGCGTGGCCGACGCGCCCGCTGAGGAAGAAACCGTGGCAAAAGAAGAACCGGTGGCTGAATCGCCGGCGGCAGAAGAAGAGGAACAGGCCGAAGCCAGCGCCGTGAGTGACCAGACAGCCGCCCCCGCCGGGGAGGAAACGGCGAGCCACACCGGCACAGACCCCAACTGTGAAAATCCATTTGAAGGCGTGGACCATGTGCGTTTTGCATCCGAAATTTGGAACGCCGAGCGGATTTCTCGCTTTGTGGGCGATGAGTTGGTAGACCCCGCCAGCGAGCTGGAAACCAACTTTTGCCTGCACAGCATAGATTACAACGAAGTTCTATCCGGCGGCCCGCCCCCGGACGGCATTCCGCCGATTGACAACCCGGAATTTGAATCGCTGGAAAAGGGCGATGAGTGGCTGGTCGATGTGCAGCCGGTGATTGCGCTGGAAGTAAACGGCGAAGCTCGTGCCTACCCGCTGGCCATTCTCACCTGGCATGAAAT
>RFJF01000834.1 GCA_003695455.1 Chloroflexota bacterium | reverse complement strand
GATAGACAACATCTTTTGCCAACCTGATTTACAAACGCTTCTAGTGTGCGGTTTATTTCCTTTATGGATAGGTTGGTATGCCAGCCCAAATTTACAGCTATTCCCATTTGGCTCAATTTTTCTGCTATAAACCTCTGATTATCTGCCAAAATTACAATTAAATTCGGCAATCCCATAAACGCCAATTCCCAGCAGGTGCTTCCGCCCGCTGAGATGGCAATATCTGCCCAAGCCATCAGTTCCGGCATATTGGTAACGTTATGTACCAATCGAATTTTGTGACGCGACTTATTTGCGGTGTTTTGGAGCGATGCCTGATGTGGATTGCTGCCACCAACTACCACCACAATATCCAGTGTGATGGTTGAAATATAATTTAAGGCTTGTATTATTTTAAGAGTAACATTATTTGGGTCACTACCTCCCAGGGTTACCAGGATTTTGCTGGCAACATCCGGAATCTCTCTTTGCCACCCACGCCAACGCCAAAATTCACGCCGCAATAAAACATACTCTGACCCCAATAACAGGCGTGTATCCGATTCACGGTTTGTATATAAGGCTTCGGTAGCATATATATTCTGATTTAGGACAATATTGGCGTGGTAATGGCTGGCATGGCCGTAATCGTCTATAGAAAGTAGTTTCAGCCCTGCGTCCTTGATGGCTTTTTGGTAATCGCCGTCAAAGTGATAGCCGTCTACCACCACCCATTCACCGTTTAGTTTGTGTGAGTGGTGGGCTGTTTGCTCGGCATCAGATCGGCTGCCCGGTTCCACATTCAAGAAAATAATGTTGAAACCTTCGTTGATTAATCGCGTTTCTATTGCCGGCAACTCAAATGCTGATACAAAACAAACCTCTCCGCCTTTGTCCTGCCATGCTTGCGCCAAGGCTATGCAACGCATCACGTGACCGGTGCCCATTTGGGTATTGGCATCGGCGCGGATAATCAAAGGGTTCATCAGTCAACCTGTTTTTGCTTGATGGCGCTGTTGATTTCCAGCCAGTCTGGATGCTGTTCCAGTAAATTTAATACATCGCGCCAATTGAAATTATCTTGTTTGAAATGATTGTAAATACGACGAATAAGTTCTAAATCTTCTGGTGTGTCAACTGTCCAACGCAATGCTGAATAATCTACATTATTGGTGAGGGCGTACAAATTAAACTGCTTTGGGTTGCGGTAAATGTAGGGCGTTACATGCTCTCGCCAAGCCGGGTTTTTATCTTCATTCCAGGCCCGCGCCAACGCTTCACAACTCATCACTTCGACATCCAGACCACGGGGAAATGTGCGCGGGGGTAACGTGTTGGCAACGTAATCAACAGTTGGATGTTGCGATTCAAATACTTTGACAGCTTTATCAATTACTTCAGGTTCAATCAGAGGGCAATCAGAAGTAATGCGAACCACGACATCCGCTTGGTGTTGCATGGCCGCTTTATAGTATCGATCCAGAACATCCTGTTCATCTCCCCGAAAAACAGGGGTATTTAAGTGTACACATTCAGTGACTATAACATCATCATCCGGTCTAATTGTGGTGGCAATAACAATCTTGTCCAACCGGGTTGCCCGCTGGGTGCGCTTTATCACCCGTGACAACATTGTTTCGCCACCAATATTTTCGAGAACTTTGCCGGGTAGCCGCGTGCTACCAATTCTGGCTTGAATAATAGCCACAGTATTCATATAGCGTAAGCCTCCATTACTTTTTTAACGGCGGCTATTACATCTTTCACGTCTTGTTTGCTCATGGCCGGAAAAATTGGCAACGTGATGAGGCGGTTGTAAGCATTTTCTGTGATGGCACATAGTCCATGTTTGTATCCATGCCGGGCATAATATGGGTGCCAATAAACCGGAATATAGTGCACATTTACACCGATATTCTCTGCTCTGAGGGCTGCAAATATCTGCTCCCGGCCAACACGCAGATATTCGGTTTCCAGAAGAATTGGGTAAATATGCCAGGCGGAACTTCGTTCCGGACGGATGGTTAAAGGGGTTACCGCCGGTATATCGGCAAAAGCAAGGTCATACTCAAGTGTAATATTCCGTCTTCGTGAAACCCAACTGTCCAGTTTGTTCAACTGACTGATTCCCAGCGCGCAGTTTATATCGGGAATACGATAGTTGTATCCCAAATCAACCATTTCATAGAACCAACCGCCCCGTTCAGCGCGTTGTCGGTGGTCGCTGGTGATACCATGTGTGCGGAAATAACGCATTTTCTGCGCCAGGTCTGCGTTGTCGGTGGTAATAACGCCCCCCTCCCCGGTAGTGATATGTTTGACCGGATGCAGGCTAAATGTGTTTAAATCTGCCAGCGTACCAACAGCCCGTTCCTTGTAGCTGCCACCCAAAGAGTGCGCCGCATCGGCCACCAGCGCCAAACCGTATTTGTCGGCTATGTTCCGCAGGGTATCGTAGTCGCAGGGTTGACCGGCATAATCTACGGCGATAATTGCTTTGGTGCGTGAGGTGATTTTTTCTTCTACCTGTGTTGCATCCAGTAACAACGTATCCATTTCAACATCAGTAAATACCGGTGTGCCGCCTTGATATATCACGCAATTGGCGCTGGCGGCAAAAGTCATCGCCGAAACGATTACCTCATCACCCGGTTTGATGTCTAGCGCAAACATCGCCGCATGCAGGGCGGCTGTGCCGGAGTTTACGGCCACCGCATATTTCGCTCCGGTTTTTGCGGAGAATGCTTCTTCAAATGCGTCTACATTTGGCCCGGTTGTCAGCCAATCTCCCCGCAACACATTGACCACAGCCTGAATATCTGCGTCATCAATCTGCTGCCGTCCGTAGGGCAACAAATCAGGGCGAATGGGCATGCCCCCCTCAATAGCCAGCTTCTTCATCAAGCGTCCTCAATTAATTGCGCTATTTCTTCAGGTGTCAACCACCAATCGTTTTTGTCACTCGAAAATTTCTCGCCTTCCGCCATTGGTTTGGCATTGGGGTATGTTTCTTGTTTCCACCATGGGTGTGCCGGTTGTATCAAATACATATCGTCAAATTCCAATGCTTGCCGCGCTTCATCCCGTGAAACCAGTATTTCATGCAATTTTTCTCCCGGACGAATACCAATGGACTCGCGTTTACATTCCGGTGCAATGACATCAGCAAGGTCAGTAATTTTTGTGCTCGGGATTTTTGGAACGAAGACTTCTCCACCATTCATGCGTTCGATGTTGCTAATTACAAACCTAACACCTTGCTCCAGGGTAAGCCAAAAACGGGTCATGCGCTCATCCGTAATAGTTATTTGCCCCGATTGTTGTTGCTTTTTAAACAACGGAACCACACTTCCACGGCTTCCTACAACATTACCGTAACGCACACAACTAAATTGAGTTCCACCTTCTCCGGCATAAGCATTCGCCTGTACGAAAAGTTTCTCGGCCACCAGCTTTGTGGCTCCATACAGGTTAACCGGGTTGACTGCTTTATCTGTACTTAACGCCATCACTTTATCTACCCGCGCATCAATCGCTGAGTCAATTATATTTGCGGCACCCTCAATATTTGTTTTAACGGCCTCCAGTGGGTTGTATTCACAAGCCGGAACCTGCTTCAGTGCCGCCGCATGCACAACAATATCCACATTATGCATTGCTCGATATAGTCGTTCTTTGTCTCGCACATCCCCAATAAAATAACGTAAGCTTTCATGGTTGTAACCACTTACTCGCATTTCATGTTGCTTCAATTCATCCCGACTATAAATAATCAACTTTTTTGGATGATAGTCTTGCAGCATTATCTCAGTGAATTTTTTGCCGAACGATCCTGTACCACCTGTTACTAGAACGATTTGGTCAGACCAATTCATAAAAACGTTCTCCTTGAAACATCCTCTTTAAATTTTGTTGGTACTATCAAATGTATTACCCAACCACCCCACAATCACCCCTGCCGAGTGGCCATCTCCGTACAGCGAGGGATGCGCCGGCGGGCGAACGAAGTTCTGCGCGGCGGCCACAATTTGCGCCCGGTTGGCGCCAACCAGCACATTCCAGCCGGCCTCCACGGTTTCTACCCATTCGGTTTCCGGGCGCAGGGTGACGCACGGCACACCAAAAAAGTAGGCTTCTTTTTGCATCCCGCCGGAGTCGGTCAGCAGCAGGCGGGCGTGCTGCTCCAGCATCAGCATATCCAAATAGCCTACCGGCTCAATCAATTTCAGATTTTCGATGTCAGAGTTCAGATTGAATTTCTCCAGCATTTTGCGGGTGCGGGGATGCGCGGGGAACACCACCGGCTCGCCGATTTCCTCAAACGCCGACAGAATGGCCGCCAGATTTTCCGGCACGTCGGTGTTGTAGGGCCGGTGGACGGTCGCCAGCAGGTAGCCGCCCGGCTCCAACCCCAAATCCTGCAAAATGCTGGATTTTTGGCGGGCAACGGCGCTGAATTGCAACACGGCGTCGTACATTGTATCGCCCACCCGGTGCACCCCGGCGGTGATGCCTTCTGCCGCCAAATTGTCCACGGCGGTTTGGGTGGGGCAAAAGAGCAGGTCGGCGCAATGGTCGGTCAGCACGCGGTTGTGCTCTTCCGGCATCTGGCGGTTGAAACTGCGCAGCCCGGCCTCCACGTGCGCCACAGGAATGTGCAGTTTGACCGCCGCCAGCGCCCCCGCCAGCGTTGAGTTGGTATCGCCGTACACCAGCACCCGCTCCGGCTGCTGCTCCAGCATCACCCCTTCCAGCGCGGCCAGCATTTGCCCGGTCTGCGCCCCGTGCGAGCCGGAACCGATACCCAGGTTGGCGTCCGGCGCGGGGATGCCCATTTCGTCAAAAAAGACCTGCGACATCCCGTAATCGTAATGCTGGCCGGTGTGTACCAGAAATTCGGTGTGGCCTGCCTGTCGCAGCGCCCGGCTGACCGGCGCGGCTTTGATAAACTGGGGGCGCGCGCCCACCACGGTCAAAATTTTCACGCGTAAAACTCCGCAATGGCGGCCACCACGGCCTGCTGCATCTCGTCCGTCAGTTCCGGGTAGATGGGCAACGCCAGCGTTTCCTGCGCGGCGCGTTCGCTTTCCGGCAAATCGCCGGGGCGGTAGCCCAGATGGGCAAAGCACTCCTGCAAATGCAGCGGCACCGGATAGTAGATTTCGCAGCCAATGCCCTGCTGTTTGAGATGGGCCAGCAGTTCATCGCGGCGCGGCGCGCGGATGACAAACTGGTTGTAAATGTGGCGGCGTTCCGGCAGTTCGGCGGGCAGGCCGATGGTTTCAGCCAGGCCCGCGCCGGCAAACATCTGCCGGTAGGTGGCGGCGTTGGCCTGCCGCCCGGCGCTCCACAAATCGAGATGTTTCAGCTTGACCCGCAGCACCGCGGCCTGAATAGCATCCAGCCGGAAATTGCCGCCGATGTACTGGTGGTAATATTTGGGCTGGGCGCCATGGTTGCGCAGGCGAGCCACTTGCGCCGCCAAATCGGGGTCGCGGGCAACAACCATTCCCCCGTCGCCAAAACCGCCCAGATTTTTGGAGGGGAAAAAGCTGAAACAGCCCAGATGCCCCATCGAGCCGGCCCGCCGGCCGCGGTACTCCGCACCGATGGCCTGCGCCGCATCTTCGATGACGGTCAGGTTGTGGCGGGCGGCAAGTTCCACAATGGGGTCCATGTCGGCCACCTGCCCGTACAGATGCACGGGGATGATAGCCCGCGTTCGTTCGGTGATGGCGGCTTCAATCAAATCGGGGTTGATGTTGAAGCTGTCCGGCTGAATATCCACAAAAACGGGCGTTGCGCCCACCCGCGAAATGCAGCCGCCGGTGGCAAAAAAGGTGTACGGCGTGGTAATCACCTCGTCGCCGGGGCCAACGCCGGCGGCCATCAGCGAGACCAGCAGGGCATCCGTGCCGGATGACACGCCGATGCCAAATTGGGCCTGCGAATATTCGGCCACTTCCGCTTCCAGGGCCTTCACTTCCGGCCCCAGAATAAAATATTGACTCTCGACCACCTGTTGAATGGCCGGGGTAATTTCATCACGTAAGGCAGCGTACTGCGCTTTCAAATCAAGCAGGGGAACTTGCATCGGGATTACTCCTCGTCAGATAATGGTTCGTCTTCCGGCCAATCCAGACAGCGCAGCGTGTCGGCGTCGGTTTCGGTGTAGCGCCAGCCGCTTTCCGGGCAGATCAGATTGCCGGCGGCGTCGCGCTCGGTCAGACGATGACCGTGGCGGCTCATCCAGCCTACCCTGCGAGCCGGCACGCCCATCAGCAGAGCGTAATCGGGCGCGTCTTTGGTGACCACCGCCCCGGCGGCCACAAAAGCGTAGCGGCCCAGCGTGATGCCGCACACAATGGTGCAGTTGGCGCCCAGCGTCACACCGCGCCGCAACAGCGTTGGTTCGTAGGCGCTGCGCCGGTTAATCTGGCTGCGCGGATTGGAAACGTTGGTGAACACGCAGCTTGGCCCGCAAAAGACGTCATCTTCCAGCGTGCAGCCTTCGTAAATAGAGACGTTGTTCTGCACCTTGACGTTGTTGCCAATGACCACGTTGGAGGCCACAAAAACATTCTGCCCAAAATTGCAATTTTGGCCGATAACGGCGTTTTTCATAATGTGAGAAAAGTGCCAGATTTTGGTGCCGGCGCCAATCTGGCAGGGTTGGTCAACCACGGCGGTTTGGTGAACAAAAATGTCGCTCATCCGGCTACCCCCTCAAATGAATCGAGTGTGACTACCCGCCCGTTGGTGGTCAGCGAACGCTGGGCTGCTTGCAGCACCCGCAGCACGCGCAGGGCGCTGGCCCCGTCGGTGAGCGGCGGGCGGCGGGTTTGAATGGCCTCCACAAACGCCTGGCACTCCTGCCGCAACGGTTCGGCTTCGCCAAAATCCAGCTCCTCGCCCTCGCCGCGCACGGGCACGGGCATCTGCGAGACGTCAAAATCCACGTGCTGGTGGTGCAGAATCAGCTTTTTATTCACGTCATCAAAACTGATGATGTTTTTCTCGCCGACGACGACAAATCGCTGTTCTTTGAAAGGGTGCAGCCAACTGACAAAAATGTGCGCCCGCACGCCGTTGTTGAACAGCAATTGGGTGATAGTGGTATCGGCGATGTTGGGCTGCAGGTAGCTGCCGCCGGTGGCAATGACCTCGTAGGGCAGTTCACCCAGCAGGCGCAAAATCACGGCGATGTCGTGCGGGGCAAAAGACCACAAAATGTTTTCTTCACGCCGGATTTTGCCCAGATTGAGCCGGTTGGAGTAAACGTAAAATACTTTGCCGATGTCCCCCTGCCGGCACATCTGCACCAGCT
>RFJF01000833.1 GCA_003695455.1 Chloroflexota bacterium | reverse complement strand
ATTACGTCTCATGCCCAAATTGAAGCGTTCAAAGATGGACTTTTGTTGAAGGACTTACGGTACGTTTTTGAACAAGGTGAAGTCATAGAAATATATCCTGACGAAAATCGGGGGCTGCTATACGCTAAAATAGCTGAGTATAATTTGCCTGTTCATATTGTTGTCGAAGATACATCGGAAGAAGGCGTAGTGGTGACGGCTTACATTCCCGATAAAAGGAAGTGGATTGCTGATAAACGACGACGAACACAGAGAAAGAAAAAGAAATGATTTGTTCAGTTTGTTCAGATAAAACAAGAAGTAACGGGATAGCCACCCAGGTCTTTCGTCGTGATGGGCTTACTGTAACCATTACCGGCATACCGGCGGTAGCTATATGCCCTAACTGCGGAAATGCTGTGTTAGACTGGGAAGTGGCACAACAGGTTGAAGACTTGGTTCAACCCTTGTTTGAGTGGACAAAAACACACACCCTCCCCAAACCTATCATCAGTATTACCTTTCCGGAACCGCAAGCTCTGGCTGCATAAAGAAGTGTTCCCGTAAAGGCGTTACCCAATGTTAATCTTTTTAGCGAAATAATCAATTGACATTTGACAGCGACACGATGAGACAAGCAACCGTTAAGGCCAACGTTATTGGGCTAAAAAGAAGTTTCTCTACATTACTCACCGATGCCAGGTTGCCCAGTGTGTTCAATGCCATATACCCCGTTACGCCCCAGGCAGTTACCCGTACCCATATGGGAGGTGGCAGTGTGCCAACCAACCCCGCCCGATAACGGATGATGTAGATGAACAACGCTAACACAGCAACCGCTACAAAACTGGCAATTTGCAAAACCGGCGTGAGTTCTGTTTGCCGGCCACCCCATACAATGGAAACGGGCAGAATGCCAACACCAATCAAAATCTGTAAAATAATGAACAGCGCAAACAGAAGCGTAACCACGTTTGCTGTTATCCGAACAAAAGAACCGTTTGAAAGTAACGCTACCATAATTTCTCCTGAAAACTTAATATGATTTAGTTTCTGCAGGGCGGCACCAGTAAACAAGAATTTGCCGCCGGTGGTCATAACGCCTCTTCTTGTCATTACTGCTCAAAAAAATCTCGCACCACCGCCAGGCTCTCAACCGGATTGTCGCTGAACATCTCGTGTCCCGCATTGGGAATGACTGCCAGCGTTGATTGCGGGAAGATACCCATTTGCTCGCGCTGGAATGGCGCACCGATGAAACGGTTGCATTCCGAGGCGACAAACAATACCCCGCCATCGAAATTACCGGCATTTTCTGCTATGGGTGACAGGTTGGTATTGGCGCCGAACAAGGTTTTGAAGGCTGTGGCGCCAAACCGACCCGGCGGCACGGGTACATCCGGTTGAACGGGTGCTGCCTGCACATTCTCACAGCGATAGCCTGACGCGGCGGTGTTAACAAAATCCGCTGACATTTTGCCGTAAATGTAGTCCATTTGCGCGTCTGAATCCGGTCCGGTGAGATGGAATGATTCAAAAATGGTAGGGATGAGTAACCGGTAATATGCCACATTGCGAGCGGCATCGGCCTGGCGTTTGTTAAAGCGTGCCAACCCCGCATTGTCCAGCGCGCCCGGTTCTGCCAGCACCACCTGCGTAACACTGCCGGGGTGCCGGCCAACAAACGCCGCCGCCAGCATTGCACCCCACGAGTGACCGATGAGCCGCACCGGTTCGCCATTCCCAAAATGATTGACAATTCGGTTCAGATCGTCAACCGAACTTTGCAGCGTCAGTTCTGCTGCGGGAACGCGGGGAGAAAGCCCCGCGCCGCGCTGGTCATAGAAAACTACAAAATAGTCGTCTTGTAACTTGTGCAGGTTGAGCAAGTAGCCATAATCGCCGCCTGGGCCGCCGTGCACAATTACCACCACCGGATTGGCGGGATTGCCAAAGGTTTCAGCGTGGAAGGTCAGACCATCAATTTCCACAGATGGCAGCGCCGGGTTGTCGGCAATGGTGGCGGGGACGGTGTAACTGCCCTGCGTGGCAACATACAGTCCAATGGCTGCTATGATGACAATGCCGATGATGGCCGATAATCCAAATCCAATATATTTCAGAATACGTTTGCCTGATTTCATTTCAATAACCGTTTGAGCTTACTGCGCCCCATAAAATAATTGGGAGGCTGATTTAACAATTTCTGCCAGCAGAAAAGAAAGAATGGCAAGGTTGGCGGTGCAAAAGGGCGTTAACTCATCCAGGAATACGGTTCCCACGGCGGCAAAAATGCCGACTGCCAGCACGGCGTAGGCGTTCCGCGACGCTTTCAGCGTGGCTATTTTCTCATCGGTGGTAGCGGCGGGTGCAGCGCCTGCGCCGATAACCAACACAATTTGCAATACAATCTGGGTGACAATGATTAAACCGGCCGTGCCCAAAATCAGGCTGCCAAATCCATTGGGGATGATGTTGTTTTCAAGAGCGATGGGGCGCATCGGCCACATATTGGCAAAGTAGTATGCGGCGGCACCGGCGGTAATTACCAGAGAAAGAGCGGTGCTTTTCTGTTGAAAAGAAATGTTGCTCACTGTATTTTCCGGGATTTTCAGAACTTTTTGTGTCATAATCTTCTCCTTGTGGTGGAAACCGGAGATTATCGTTCTCCGGTCTCCAATTTCAAACATTCTATCCAAAGGCCGGTGAGGGCACATCCTGGATGGCGGATTTTGGTTGCTGCAAAAGGGTAATTCCCAGCCACGCGAACCAGACGATTTGAGTCAACCCAAAAACCATCCCGCCAATTTCGCCAAGGGCAGGCACAACGGTTATCAGGCCGGCTGCGCCAACCACAAACCCAAACAGGCTGAAAGCACGGGGCAGCGTACCGTTTTGCAGGGCAGTTACGCTCAGCAATGTTACCCAAATACCGCCGACAACTTCCACGCCACCGCCCAGGCCGTTAAAAATTGATTCAATAGCCAGCCAGATGGTGGCGGCTTGTTCCGGGTTTTGGTCATACATCGAGGCAACTGTTTCCATGCCCACGTTGTAAACCATGCCGCTGGCAATAACCAGCACCGACCAAATCAACCCAAAGGCGGTGGCGGTACGGGCTGTAGCCGAAGAATGCCCACGCAGTCGCTCGTGCAGCGCCAAAGTCAGAACCACCAGCGACGCGCCCCAAACAACGTACACAATCAGGTGCAACAACGAGAGCAGCCCCTGATTTTCAATAATCGCCGCTACTTTTTGCAACGGGTCGCCAATCTCCGAGATGTTGACCACCACCAAAAATCCAACAATACCAATAATGTAAGCCAGCGCTTCGTACAGTGCGGCAATGCCGCCCCATTTCTGTAAACCTTTCATCATACTTCTCCTTTCACCATTATTTTTGTTTTGAGCTTGAATTGCTTTTTGGGTCACGGTTTTTCTCCTTTCGCGTGGTTGATGACCGAAATCAGGGTCAACCCCAAATTGTGTATCTTCTTCAAAATGCCGTACAGTGCTGCCTGGTCGGCAATCATGCCGCTCAGAATGGTATCGCCGTCATCGGTCAGTTCGATGGTCAAACCCTCGAACCAATCCTGCCAACTAACACCCAACTGCCCTTGTATTTTGATGTGATACTGCTTGCGCTTGTCTGTGTTATCTTTCATTGTGCGTTTAGTTTAAAGCGCGCAGCAAAAAAAATACCCACAGGAAACTGTGGGTTTTAGCGGGGAAAAACTGTAGTTTAAAAAGGGGAAAGCTGTAGGTGGGCTACAACAAATCGAGTTCGCGGGCTTTGGCAATAGCCAGAGCGCGTTTGTTGACCCCCAGTTTGCCGTAAATATTTTTGGTGTGATACAGCACGGTGTTGAGGCTGATGAAGAGTTGCCCGGCAATTTCTTTGTTTTTCAACCCGGCGGCAATCAGCCCCAGAATTTCAAGTTCGCGCTCACTGAGGGGTTCGGTGAGCGGTTGCTTTTGGGGGGCGGGTGTTAATGACACCGCTTGAGCATAATCCAGTGGTGCGCCCATCGCCAAAAATCTAAGTGTTCTCTCATTGGCAATATTCTTCTCCCGGCGGCTGAGACTTGCTTTTAAAAGCGCCATCTGGGGCTCAATTTCCGGGTTCTTCAACGATTGCGCCGCTTTTTGTGCCTGCTCAAATGCCTGGTGAGCTGCCGCAAATTGTCCATCCGCCTGTTCGATTTGCGCCAAAAGCATATAGCCCCGGCGTAACCCGCTGATTTCACCGACAACCTGGCAATGGGTCAGGGCTTCTTTAATTTCAGACCTGGCAGCAGCCAGATTGTTTCTTGAAAAAGCAAGGTGGGCTAATCCAATATGGACATAAGCCAACAAAGGGCTTTGCAACAGTCCCAGCTCGGCGGCATAAGCCATTGTTGCCCGTAATACCTCTTCGGCCGGCTCTGAACTTTCTTGCAGCAAATAGCCCAAACCGAGATAGCCGCCGACCAAAAAGGCAACGTTGAGATTACGGGCTTGTTGCGCCAAAACGGTGGCTTGTTTTAGCGTATCAATCGCCGGTGTAATGTTGCCGGTCATTAATTGCACCGCCCCAAGTTGAAACAAAGCCGCGCCGCGTGTCATTGCGTTATCGGGGTCTGCCAGTTCAAAGGCGACCTGCGCCTCAGACCGGGCGGTGGGGATATCTTCATGGGCGCGGGCAATATTGCCGCGAATCAGGGCGGTAACGGCACGGACAGCAGTATCTTCCGGTGCGGCATTTTCCGCTGCCAGCAGGTGCGATTCTACCGCTTCTGTACGGCCCTGATTGAGCAGCGTCCAGGCATAGTGAATGCAAAGCCGTGGACGCCGGGCAAGGTAGGCTTTGGGGAATGCATCTAGCCAGCGTTGCAATCTATTCAATTTCCCTTGAAAGAGAAAGGTAAGCCCGTGTTTTTCAAGTAAACGGGCGGCGGTATCAAAATCGGCGGCGCCCAGCGAATACTCAATGGCGTCGGTGAAGAGGTTGTTTTTCTCAGACCAGGCCGCGGCGCGTTGCCGCACCTGTTTTGCACGTTCGGCCGGTAATTTCTGACTCAGCAATTCGGCAAAAAGATGGTGATACCGATACCACCGGCGTTCGTCATCGAGCGGGACAAGGAAGAGGTTGGTGCGTTCAATCTGCTCAAGAATTGCGCCGGAGTGGTGGTGCAGCGAAGCAGAAAAGGGCGTTTTTTCGCCGTTGTCTTTTTGCTCATCCGCGTTTGTATCCAAAACAGCATTGCACAATGGCGCGCTCAACCGGGTTAGCACTGAAGTCTGCAACAAAAATTCCTGAACAGACGGTGTTGCCTGTGCCAACACTTCATCTGCCAAATAGTCCATAATATAGCGGTGACTACCGGTAAAACCGGCGATAAAACTGTCAACATCGTCCCGTCCCCGCATCGAGAGCGCCGCCATTTGCAGCCCGGCAATCCAACCTTCGGCGCGGGTTTCCAGCGCGTTCACCTGCTCCGGCGACAGTGCAATACCCATACTGCCTTCAAGAAAAGCAGCGGCTTCATCAACCGTAAATCGCAAATCATCCACTCGCAGTTCGATAAGTTCGCCCTGCGCCCGCAATCGGGAAATGGGAAAGGCGGGGTCGCTGCGGGTGGTGATGACCAGCGTCATTTGAGCCGGCACCCAATTGAGCAAATCTGCCATTGCCTGCTCAATTTCCATCGATTCGATGGCGTGGTAATCATCCAAAATAAGCAGAAACGGCGTCGTGACCCCAGTCAAATCGGCAACAAGCCCTTTTGCCAGATATTTGACGGGTAACGGGCGGGGAGATTGGAGCAATTGCGATAAAGTGGTTTGTACGCCCGGCAGCGTTTTCATTGCTTCGGCGAGATAACTGAAAAATAGTTGGGGGTCGTTATCTTCCTCGTCCAACGCAAGCCATATAACCTCGGTTGGCGATTCGATTTTGTGCACCCAGTCTGTCACCAATGTTGTTTTGCCATAGCCTGCGGGGGCAGAAACGAGGATGAGTTTACAGTGCAGCCCGGCATTGAGCCGATCAATCAGCCGTGGCCGGGCGACGATATTGGGGCGGGGCGGGGAAATATAGAGCTTGGTTTGCAGAATGGGTATCTTCATACGGCTGAGTATACCACAGCCAATTTGGGGAACAAATCAATCAAGCCCGGTGATTTTTGCCAGTCACTCGGACTGTCTGGGTGTTGCGACAACACACCGGCATACCAACGTCGTGGTGTTTCATTCAACCGGCTGAGCAACAAATTCATCTACTGGTGATACTGTATTGTCGTCGGGTCAATCCCGGCCCGGCAGATGGCGCATTCGCACTGATGAATGTACGGGAAGTGATATTTTTACAGGCCCTAAGCATAAACAATGTCGTGACAATGGCCGTGCAGTAAGCACACGTTCACACAACAGCTATCAGGCTCGCCTCACCGGCCGCAAACGCCTCGACGGGGCGTCTCCAGTTGAAGCGGGCCAGCCGGGCCGCCGCGGCCAGCGCTTTTTCGGCCCGGTCATCGCTGACAAACCAGCGGTATTCGCAGGACATAGTTGCGTTTTCCGGAGGGGGCGGGAAACAAAAAACTCTGCATCGCCCGCCGGCAGGTCCACGTGAAAAAGCCTGGACCAACCCTGACGCGCGCCGCAGAGT
>RFJF01000832.1 GCA_003695455.1 Chloroflexota bacterium | reverse complement strand
GCGTTATTTGGCCGGAAATGCACTTTTTCGCGGCCAAAAACACCTTTTTACAGGAGTCTCATCAATGAATAATGAGCAAACGTGCTAACGGACACATACTCAGTTTTTCTCTGCGTTACCGTTTTCAGGGTCCAACCCGGCCCAATGGCAGGTTGCATGTGGCAAGTGGTAAGCAAGAAATTGCGACATGCAACCTGCTACCTGCGACGAACGGGTAAAAAGCAATGATACAGGCCAAATGTTGTGTCAAACAAAAAGCATGTCCGTTAGCAAAATGAGCAAAATATCAATCGGGCCGGGAGGTTAAAATTGGCAAAAATTGAAATAGAAACACCGCACAAGCGCGATTGCGTTTGGCGTGTGCGGTGTTTTGCAATTTGACAGTGTGCCAACAATTTGGCGGTCAGACCATCAGTCGGTGGGGGGTAGCGGCGGCGGCGTGGCTCCAAACAGGTTAGCCAGTTCCGGAACCTGTCCGGCGGCAGTCCAGTTGGCCATGCCTTGTTTCCAGACCAGTGTTTCTTTGGTGAGTTGCCCCGATTGCACGTATTGTTGCAAGGCGGCTACATCGAATGGCCCGGCAGACTGCCCGCCCAGCGCCACATGGAACTGCGCCGCCTGCGGCAGCGGCGGCGGTGCGGCGGGCGGCGGTGTACCCTGCGGCTGTTGGCCCCCCTGTTGCTGCTGCATTCCGCTGAACATGCCGGCCATCATATTGCCCAGCCCCATGCCTGCGCCCATACCTGCGCCCAGCCCAACGCCGGTTCCGGCGCCGCCCCCGCCTTGCGAGGACTTTTCGATGGTTTCCATTGCCTTGAGCTGCATGTACATTTGCGGGTCCAGCAGGCCCATTTTTTGCAGCTTTTCGGCGCTGGTTTCCAGCGGGCTGAGGCCGCCAATGGTAATGTTTTTCAACAGCATGCCCATGGCGTCAAACTGGTCCTGGGCCTTGATTTTTACGGCCGTTGCCATTTCATCCAGCATGGATTGGGCTTTCATCAGATTGCCGGGGTTGACTTCGGCAAACCAGTCTGTGGCGGCCTGGGTGATGGCGTTGACCAGCCGGTTTTTGACCGTGCTCAAATCCAGAAACGGCTGCCCGCCGCCCACAAACGTGTCAACCACCCGCTTGGCATCTTTCACTTCAAAACCAAAGGTGCCGTGCGCGCCCAGCAGCAGCCAGCCCAGCCCCTGCCCCGGCGTTTGCATGGCGATGGGCTGGCGCGTGCCCCAGCCTTCCTGCGGGAATTCTCGCATGGCTACGTAGTAGACCACCGCAGAAAAGATGGTGTCGCTGCCAAAAACCATGTTGCTGAGAAAACCGGTCAGCACCGGCACGTTGGCCGTGCTGAGGGTGTGGCGGCCGGGGCCAAATGTATCGAGCGATTTGCCGTCGCGGTAAAAGACGGCGTTTTGCCCCTGATGCACAATTAACTGCGACCCCATTCTAAAATCGCCCTCCCCGTTTTCGGGGATGCGCTGCACAATGCGGTCGCGCATTTCCATTGTTAATTCTATTTTGTCGGCAATACGTCGTGCCATGGAGTGCTCCTTTTTTTTCAGACTACAGAATCCAGATTTCAGGCTACAGAAGGATTTGCATTTGCAAACCCACAATCGTCAATCACAAATTGTAAATCGTCAATCAAATGATGCCCATCATTGTGTCACGCCGTTTGTCAAACGCCGCCGAGGCATCGGTGACGGTTTTGACGTAGCGGCGCACGCTGGACGCCAGCTTGCCGGTCTCGCCGCTGTCCAGCGCGGCCTGTACCTGGTCCAGCGCGTCGCTGATTTCATCTACCTGGTACAGTACGGCGCTGTCAAATTCGTACAATTCATCAAGCTGGTCCTCTTTCACTTTAACCGCGTCAAAAAAGCCGGCGTAGCCCTGTGCCGCAGTTTTGATTTTGTCAATCAGCGTTTGCAGGCGGGTGTTGCCTTTGCCCATATCATCCAGGTGGGCAATACCCGGCCCGGTCAACATTTGACCGGCCACATCCTCGGCTTTGGTGAGTTGTTCCGCAAATAGCGCGGCCAAATGCTGTCGCAACAGGTTGTCGGCCTGGCGGCGTATCTCTTTTTCTTTATAGCCTTTGTAACCCGGAATTTTGGCAACCAGCGACTCCAGACCGCCCAAATGATCAGACACAGTCTGTCGTAAATCAACCATTAAATAATTCTCCTTTCGGTTGGGGATAAACAATGTTCTAATTATAGCCGATTTCAGGCCAAAAGTGAAGGGATGAGAGGAATCGCAAACAGATGATTTGCCTGCCACCTTGTTACCCGGTTCCAACATTTTGCTCAATCAACGTGAGGTTCAATCAGGCGGCGGCGGAGGGATTTAAACTGCTTCCAAAACGAGAATGGCAGTTTTTATCCCGGCATTGGGATGCCGGGACTGCCGGATGTGCGCTGTAGTTGGGGCATCCCTATGCTCCACTGAATAAACTGCAACATCAGGAACTGTTGTTTTTATTCTGCTTTCAGTTTAAGTTTGGTGGCTAAAATTGGCGTGAACATAGCGCAATTATGGTGATGGTCGTCCTAAAATTCAAAAAGCATCCCAACACAAATCGGGACGCTCTTTTGTCAGGTCTTTTCTTTGTGCCACTATTCTTTTCTGCTTCTGTTAAAATGAGACACCCCCCAAAAGAAAATACCTGCACCGCTGGCCGAAAAGAAGAAAAATAACGCCAGACCGAGGGGAGACCCCCATGATAAAATTCCATATAAGACTTCCATTATTAGTTCCTTTTTTGTGAGTGAGATAATGTGTTTATATCAGTAAGATTATTCATTTAACAAAATGGTCTGCCGGGGGTGGCCCTTGTCTTCAGGCCGCTCCCGGCAGTCCGGGTTATATTCGGGCAGGTTCTAATGTCTTCATTTGCCACTGTTCTACGTTAACCCCTTTAATCAACAGCCATAAGAGCAATACCAGCTCGCCAATAAAGGTAAACCCGCTTACGGTCACCTCCAGGGTGGGTAGCATAAAGAAGGCCGCAACATCAAATAGATAGCCAACTCCGGCAATAATCAACAGCATCCCGACTATTTTGGGCAGGAAGCCGGATTTGTACACTAAAAAGCCAAGCGGGAAGAGCCACAAGCCAAAGTAGATTTGGGCAATGACGGAAAATCCAGCCTTGTGTAAATTCAGAAAGAACAAAACCAGGGCATCTAACTGCGCTGTGCTGAATACGGTCAGATAGTCAGCACCATTCAAAACTATCAGAGCCGCAATTTGGTTCAACAAGCTGATGGATTGCAGAACAACGCTAATCACCACAAATATCACCATCAGCCTGGCCTGGTTTTTGTGAACAGGTTTGAACAGCTTGTACAGGGCCAGTACCAGGAAAATAAAGACGACCTGGCCGAATAAGTCGCTCAGAATACCCAGACGGAACAGGGCTTCAGACTGCCTGAGATTACTGACCGTTGTGGCGGCATCGCCGGGTACAACCAGGGTTGAAATGTTCATAAATGCCCAGCCGCTGGCAACAGCCAGAATAAGATACAGTACACCTGCCAACCGGGCAGTTTTTTGGATTGAATTTGTTTTTTCTGTGGTACGCATGGGGGGTCTCCTTTT
>RFJF01000831.1 GCA_003695455.1 Chloroflexota bacterium | reverse complement strand
GTAGAAAAAAAAGTTTCTTCAGTAGAAAAATAAATTTCTTTGGTAGAAAAATAAACCTGCTGCGCCTGCGGATGTGGTTTGATGCCATATTTATGCTGCCGCTGGCGGCCTCGGCGGTAACGCTGGGCTTTGGATTTATTGTTGCCCTCAATAAACCGCCACTCAATCTGCGCACCTCGCCGCTGTTGGTGGTGATTGCCCATACGCTGGTGGCGCTGCCGTTTGTGGTGCGCAGTTTGCTGCCGGCCATGCGCAGTATCCAGCCGGTGTTGAGAGAGGCCGCCGCCGTGCTTGGCGCGTCGCCGGGGCGGGTGTGGCGCGAAGTTGACCTGCCCATCATTCGGCGGGCGTTGTTGGTGGGTGCGGTATTTGCGTTCACCATCAGCATGGGCGAATTTGGGGCCACGCTGTTTGTTGCCCGCCCGGACACGCCGACCATGCCGGTGGCAATTTTTCGCTTTCTCAGCCAGCCGGGAGCGCTCAATTACGGGCAGGCGTTGGCTATGAGCGTGCTGCTGATGTTGGTGTGCGCTGCCGGATTTTTGCTCATTGAGCGTTTCAGGGTGGGCAACAGCGAATTTTAAACATTGACGCCAACCTGAAAACAGCGTAAAATAACCGTTCAAATCCATTGAATTGCTGGTTGGGGTTGCTGATGCTGCCATCATATGAATCGCCGGAAAGCCGCCACCCGCGTGACGAATTTAAAAATGAAATTCTGACGTGGGATGACGTGGACAAACTGATTGACCACCTGATTCCCCAGTTTGAGGGGGAGTTTGACGGGCTGTTGATGATTACCAACGGGGGGTTGGTTCCGGGCGGTATATTGAGCGAGGCGATGGGCATTAAGCACGTGCTCACCGCCTCGGTCTATTTTCCGGATGATGTAGAAAAACGGCTGGCGTGGCCCTCGTTCATCCAGTATCCGCCAGACACCCTGCTGGTGGGCCGCCGGATTCTGGTGGTTGACGATATTTGGGCCAACGGCCGGGCCATTATGATTGTGCAGGGGCGGCTGGATGCCATCGGCTGCGCCTACGAAACCGCCGTACTGCACTATCGAATGAAGTCTAACCTGTTCCCCGATGCCGGGCCAACCTACTATGGCGCCATCACCGACCGCTACATTGTCTACCCGTGGGAATCAACGATGTTCAGCCGGCACACCATCAAACCGGGAACCGGGCCGCTGCCGGCAATTTAACGTAAATTTAACAAAATTGCGTTAAAATATGCTTGATTTTATGGTTGATTTCTGCTAGAGTCAGGGTGTTAAAACGCAGCGGTGCATTTCTACCCGTGAAATGCGCCGTTTTAATTGAAAAATCTATACAAGCATCGAATCGTTTTCAGCAAGGACGCCAAAAGTACAGCGTCCTTTTTTAATGCAAACACCGTGTGAATCTGCCGTCGGGCTGTACTCGTTTGCAACCGGCGACAGCGTAACACTGACATCTGAAATTCGTATTCTGACCAAGGAGGTTTACCGTGACAGAACTTACACCTGAAAGCGCCAATGATTTCTCATCGGTCCGGCAAAAGGCCTTCATTGAAGAGTGGCTAAATTTTTTTACCGGCAAGCCTAATGACCTGCTCTCATTTGAAGAAGTAAAACACAACTTAAGACTACAAGACGCGGCCTACAAAGGGTTGCAAGAAATAGAACTGGATAAAATTGCGGGCAGCGTGGGCCGCTACCGGGATTTTACCCGCACCTTTCTGCCCAAATCAGACAACATGAGCGAGCGCTGGCGGCGGGTAGATTCGGTAGCGCTGGATATGGGCGGGCTTCCGCCCATTGACGTGTACAAGGTAGGTGATGTTTACTTTGTGCGCGATGGCAACCACCGCGTTTCAGTGGCCCGGCTGCACAACGCCAAAACCATTGAGGCCTACGTTACCGAGTACAAAACCAACGTTCCGGTCACCAAAGATGACGACCTGGATGATATTTTGCTCAAAATGGAGCGCACAAAATTCTTTACTAAAACCAATCTTAATAAAATACGGCCCGGTAACAACATTGAATTTACCGCGCCGGGCCGCTACCGGCGGGTGCGGGGCCACATTGCGTTTCACAAACATATGCTTGAACTGGCAGAGAACCGCGAAATCCCTTACGCCGAGGCAGTGGCAAGCTGGTATGACAACGTATATATGCCGGTGATCGAGCTGATAAGGCGTAACAATGTACTCAAGGATTTTCCGGGCCGAACCGAAGCCGACCTGTATGCGTGGCTGATAACACACCGGGCGCGGCTTGAAAAAGAGTACAACGCCGCCGGGCTGGTTCCCGATGAAGACCTGCTTGAAACCATCAAGCGTGAGCGAGCCACCAACCCATTTGCCCGGTTCATGGGCTTTTTCCGGGAATCGCTCAATTTGAGGGATATGCCGCTCAAAATTGAACGCGCTCGCTTTCTTGAGCAAACCCGGCTGGATGAAATCCGGCCGGAACACGGCATTCGCTTTACCGAGCCGGGTTGTTACCAGCTTGCCAAACAGCACATTGATGTACACCAGCACTTGCAGCAACTTGAGCAGGGCCAGGAAATTTCTTATGATGACGCGGTGGCAAGCTGGTACGATAACGTGTATACGCCGGTTATCAACCTGATTAGAGAACGCGGCATTTTGAAGCACTTCCCCAAAAATACAGAAGCCGATTTGTACATCTGGCTGGTTAACCGGCGGCAGGCGCTGGAAGAAGAACATCAGGCGATGGGCCAGATTCCCACTGAAAAGGTGATTTGGGACCTTGAAAATGAACTGTTATCCAAACCAAATCTCGGCCTGTCGCAATTTTTTGGCAACAAGCTGGATTTGGAAAGCGTGGTTCAGCAAAATGCAGTAACTGCGTAAACAAATTACTTTTTATTTGTCTGCCGGTGTTGGATACGGCCGAATAGCCGTATCCGGCGCCGGCATTTTTTCGTACAGGGCTTGCCGGTCGAGTGCGGACTCCAGCGTGCCCACAGTTTGCAGTTTCAGCTCCACCACTTCGCGGGCAAAGAGCAAACACTGCTCCAGCGGCTTGCCGTCAAGCAGGGCCACCAGAAAGCCGGCCAGGGCACCGAGCTTC
>RFJF01000830.1 GCA_003695455.1 Chloroflexota bacterium | reverse complement strand
TCATTGTTCAATGCGCGTTTCAAATCTTCAATGTTGGGAGCCACGTGCTGTGGCGCTGTGCCAACCAACTTGACGCCGTTCATTGCGCCGGTGACATCTTTCAGCCCGTTGCCGGTGTTGATGACCACAATTCGCTCGTCGGCAGAGACCTGATTCTGCTCGATGGCTTTGAGCAAACCGGCGTAAGCCGCCGCGCCTGCCGGTTCGGCAAAGACGCCGCTGCCGCGGGCCAGCGCGGGAATGGCCGCCAGAATTTCATCGTCGGTGACGGAGAGGAAGGCCCCGCCGCTCTCTCTGACGGCGGCCATCGCTTTGAGCCGGTCGCGGGGCAAGCCGGCGCTGATGCTGTCGGCGGCGGTCTGCGCAGCGATGGGTGGTTTGGTCAGCACGTCCTCGTTATTTTTCCAGGCCTGGTACAGGTAGTTGCTGCCGGCGGCCTGCACGCCCATAATTTTGGGCATGTGGTCAATCCAGCCCAGCGCCAGCAAATCCTTGAATCCTTTGTGTACCCCGCCGATGATGCAGCCGTCGCCCACGCTGACAAAGACGCGGTCCGGCGCGCGCCAGCCCAGTTGCTCACAAATTTCAAAGCTGACGGTCTTTTTGCCTTCGGTCATGTAGGGGTTGTAGCCGGTATTGCGATTGTACCAGCCGTACTCGGCCACGGCCGCCATGCACAGCTCAAAGGCGTCATCATACGTGCCCTTAACCAGCATCACCCGCGAGCCAAAAACCAGCAGTTGGGCAATTTTGGCCTGCGGTGCGCTTTCCGGTACAAAAATAACGTTGGGCTGGCGTACGCTGGCGCACAAGCCGCTGAGCGCGGCGGCGGCGTTGCCGGTGCTGGCTACCGCAATCACATCGGCCTGTTTCTCCTGGGCCTTCACAATGGCGATGGCGCTGGCCCGGTCTTTAAAGCTGGCGGTGGGCAGCCGCCCGTCATCTTTAACCCACAACTGGCGCAGGCCCAAATCGGCGGCCAGCCGGTCTGTGCGGTAGAGGGGCGTCCAGCCGACGGTCAGTGGCGGAACTTTGGCGTTGGGCTGAACCGGCAGCAGGGGTTTGTAACGCCAGATGGTGGGGTTGGTGGTGTGCAGCAGATCACCCTGGCTGATGCGGCGGCCAATCCGGTCGTAATCGTACTGCACATCCAGAATGCCCTCGTTGCCATGGTCCGGGCAGACGTACTCCACTTCATCGGGGTGGTATTCTTTGCCGCAAATGAGACATTTCAGGTTTAGAATATTGGTCATTGGTCACTCGTCACTCGTTGTTCGTAGTTCGTTACTCGTCACTCGTGATGTGTGTGCCGGTTTCTCCGGCCACGGCGCGCTCGATGTTTTCCGGGTTGGTGATGATGGCCCGCTTGCCGCCGTTTTCCAAAAAGTTGATACAGGCCTGAATTTTGGGGGCCATGCTGCCTTTGGCAAAGTGTTTGCCTTCAGCCAGGTATTGTTTGGCCTGGGCCACGGTCAGGTGGTCCAGCCAGCGCTGGTTGGGTTTGCCAAAGTTGAGCGCCACCTTTTCTACACCGGTGCTGATGATGAAGGCGTCGGCGCCAATGTTGCTTGCCAGCAGCGCCGAGGCGAAATCCTTGTCAATCACGGCGGCCACGCCGCGCAGGTTGCCTTCCACATCGGCCACTACCGGCACACCGCCGCCGCCCACGGCGATGACCACAATACCCAAATCAATCAACTGTTTGATGACGTCCTGTTCGATAATCCGCGCCGGTTTGGGAGAAGGAACCACGCGCCGCCAGCCGCGCCCGGCATCTTCTACAATGTTCCAGCCGTGTTCGGCGGCGCGCCGGCGGGCGGTTTCCTCATCCATAAAACGGCCGATGGGCTTGCTGGGGTTTTGAAAGGCCGGGTCGGTGGGGTTGATTTCAACCTGTGTGACCAGCGTCACGGCATTCCGTTTGATACCCATGCGCCGGAAATGGTTGTACAGGTGTTGTTGCAGCGAGTAGCCAATGGCCCCCTGCGTGTCGGCCCCGCATACATCCAGCGGAACTTCGTGCAGCCGGGGGTAGGCCAGTTCTGACCGGCGCAGGATGAAGCCCACCTGCGGCCCGTTGCCGTGGGTAATTACCACATTCCAGCCCTGCCGGATGAGCGATGCGATGTGCCCGGCGGTTTCGCCGGCGGCCTGGTGCTGGTCGGGGACGGTCTGGTGGTCTTTGTCTTTGATGAGTGAGTTGCCGCCAATGGCAATCACCGCGGTGTTTTGGATCATAGTTGCTCCCTTGAAAATAACCCCCTCCCCGGCCCTCCCCTGCCAGGGGAGGGAGTCGCCGCAGGCGACGGGTGGAGGTCAGTTAATTTTCATCCTTTGGTGTCCGACTCCTTTGGAATCAGGAATCAGGAGTCGGGGGTCAGGAGGCAGGGTACGTGCGAATGACGTGCCTGCGCCCCTGTTCCTCTGGTCCCCGGATTTAGCTCATTGTCAGGGCCATAACCGCTTTTTGCACGTGCAGGCGGTTTTCGGCTTCGTCGTACACCACGGATTGCGGCCCGTCAATCACGCCGTCGGTCACTTCAATGTTGCGGTCGGCGGGCAGGCAGTGCATGTAAATGGCGTCGTCTTTGGCCAAACTCATCCGGCGTTCATCGCAAATCCAGTCGCTGTATTTTTTGCCGATTTCCACACTTTCGGCTTCGTCTTCGGTGGTCATCCAGCAGCCCCAGCTTTTGGGGTAGACCACATCGGCGCCGGCAAAACCTTCGTCCATATCTTCCATAATTTCAAAACTGCCGCCGGCCTGTTTGGCGTTGTCGGCGGCCTGCTGCACGATGTCGGGCATCAGTTTGAATTCCGGGGGACGCACCAGCCGCACGTTCATGCCGTAGCGGGTCATCAGCAGGATGAGGCTTTGCGGCACGCTCAGCGGTTTTTGGTAGCTGCTGGCGTAGGCGTAGCTCACGGCGATGGTTTTGCCGCGCGGGTCGCCTTTGTGCTCAATGATGGTCATCAGGTCGGCCAGAATCTGGAAGGGGTGGTACACATCGCACTGCATGTTGAGTACCGGCACCCGGCTGGCCTCGGCAACGGCGTTGATGTATTTGTTGCCGATGCCCCAGTCACACTGCCGAATGGCAATGCCGTCGTAATAGCGGCCGTAGATTTCACCGATTTCTTTGGCGGTGTCACCGTGGCTGATCTGGGTGGTGGTGCTGTCTATGAATGCGCCGTGGCCGCCCAGTTGGGCAATGCCGGCCTCAAAGCTGGAGCGGGTGCGGGTGCTGGAAAAGAAAAAGAGCATAGCCAGCACTTTGTCTCGCAGGTGGGCGTGGGGTTTGCCCATGGCGCGGGCGCGTTTCAGCTCCATTGCCACTTCCATCACCGAGTCAATTTCGCTTTTGGTCCAATCTTGGGTGGTAATCATATCTTTGCCGCGAAGGTAGGTTTGCATTGTTGTGTCTCCTTTGTTTAGGCTTAGGCGGAGGCTAACCTTAAGGCTAAGGCTAAGGTTAAGGTTAAGGCCGAGGCTAAGATTTTTTGCCTCCGCGTTGTTCCAGGGTTTTAATTATTGGGTTTAAGTTGGTGATAATATTCCTGCAATCTTGCAGAAGTGTATTTTGATAATCTTCATTGAGGTAGTTCAGAGCGTGAGAAACCATGAGTTGGCTCATGAGTTCGTAGGCGCTGCCTCTGGAAATTTTGTAAAAGCGAGTTTTGTCTTTTGCTTCAAATCGTCCAAAGCCCTCGGCGATGTTGTGCGCAATTGAATTGGCCGCCCGTCGCATATCAGAGATAAGGCCAAAGCGTTCATCGGATGGAAATTGTTTGGTTACTTTGTAAATTTCCAGCGTCAGTTTAAACGCCAATTGCCACACGGGCATATCGGTGAAGTCTTTGTAAGCCACAATTCTCTCCAGAAGGCTGAGGCTTAGCCTGCGCCTTAGCCTTTCTCAATCATCGCCGGCAGCAGGGCGTAGAATTCGGTGGCTTTGACCACGTCATCCAGAATCACCGAATCTTCGTTGGTGTGAGCGGTTTCTTCCTCGCCGGGGCCAAAGCCGATGGCGGCAATTTTGGCTTTGCCGGCCCAGTAAATGCCGTTGGTGGAAAAGTTCCACTTGCCGGCGGGTTCGTGGGTGTAGCCAATGGCGTCGCGGGTGGCCTGCCCGGCTTTGACCAGCGGATGGTCTTCTTCGTAGGCCCAGGCCGGGAAGTATTTATCAACCGGAAAAACAAAGCCGGTGTAGCTGGGTTCATCGTAAAACAGTTCTTCCAGTTTGATGCTGTCTTTGTGTTCTGCAGGGATGAGCGCTTCAATTTGGGCCATCACGCCTTCTTTGGTTTCGCCAAAGGTCATGCGGCGGTCAATGTAAATGGTGCATTCATCTGGCACGGCGTTAATACTGGGGGTTTTGACCTCCATATCGCTGACGGTGATTTTGCCGTGGCCCAAAAATTCGTGGTCGCCCAGCTCCGGCTCCAGTTTGCTGATGGCCTCGATGATGGGCAGCATTTTGTAGATGGCGTTATCGCCCAGGTGATTGCTGGCGGCGTGGGCGCTTTTGCCTTTGGCTACAATTTTCATTTCCAGCCGGCCCTTGTGCCCGCGATAGACTTTCATTTTGGTCGGCTCGCCAATAACCACGTAATCGGGCCGAATGCCGGGGTCTACCTCAACAAAGGTGTTGGGGGCAATGCCGTCGCACCATTCTTCCATGTTGCCAAAATACCAAATGGTAAAATCATCCATTAGCCCCAGTTTGCGCGCCAGTGCAATGCCGTAAATCATGCCGGGCGTGGAGCCTTTTTCATCGCAGGCGCCGCGGGCGTAAAAGCGGCCGTCTTCGATTTTGCCCTCAAATGGGTCCCATTCCCAACTGTCCGGGTCGCCGATGCCCACGGTGTCAACGTGGCTGTCGTACACCATCACTTTGCTGCCGTTGCCCATGCGGCCCAGAATGTTGCCCATTTTGTCAAACCGGACCTCATCAAAGCCGAGCTTGTTCATTTCGGCGGCAATGCGTTTGCCCACCTCGCCCAACTGGCTGTCCATACTGGGGATGGCTACAATTTCGTGCAGAAATTTGATGATGTCATCGCGGCGGGCTTCAACTTCGTTATGAATTTTTTGTGCCAACATTTGGTCTGTCATTTGTTTTGATTCCTCCGTAGACCGATTTGATTTTGCGTTTTGCGTGCGGTGTGTTCCGTTTACCTGTCTGATTTGGCAAACGGAACACACCGCGCCCAACCCGTGTTACAGCACGCTGTTGCGGCGGATAAGCCGCAGGCGCAGCAAATCATCTCTGAAACAGGAACGAGCCTTTAAAATTGGCTCATTGTTCTGGTTGTAGCCAATTTCCTCAAACGAGATGAGCGCGTTTTTTTCCTGCGGCAAATTGAGCAGGCCGGCCAGCCAGTCCGGAGCCACCAGCGGCACAATTTCGCTGAGGTAGTGGGTCAGTTCCTGCTGGCAGGCAGCAGCCAGAAAGTGGTCAATGGGTTGTTCAAAGTCGGTATTGGTGTAGGGGCCGGTGATAAGTTGGACGGGAATGTGATTCACGGTAAAAATCATCGGCTCGCCATCGGCCAGAAACAGTTTTTTGACAATGAGCACCTCGGCGCCGGGGGAGAGATTGAGGTCGGCGGCCAGTTCATCGCCGGCAGGTTGCTGCTCCACGCCGATGATGCGGTTGGAAGGGGTGTAGCCGTGGGCTTGCAGCATGGCTTCGTAGTACCAGATTTCTTCCAGCCGGGTGTGAATTTGCAGGCTGGCTTCATTTACAAAGGTTCCGGCGCCTTGCCGGCGCATGACGGTGCCTTCCAGTTCCAGCCGGCTGAGCGCGTCGCGGATGGTGGTGCGGCTTACGCCCAGTTCCTGCGCCAGGTCTGTTTCTGAGGGAATGCGGCCTTCGTCAAACTCGGCGTTGAGTATCCGTTGTTTGATGAGTGATTTGGCTTGTTCGGTGAGAGATGGGGCGCGTCTGATCATTATTTTTGTCCATATACGTATGGTTGTATGGTTGTTGGACAACTTGAACCTATTTTACACCCGAATTGACAGTGAGTCAAGCTGAATCTTGAATTAGCAGCCGTAAAGTGTAATAATGAAAGGACAGTTGTTGGCTTATTTTTCATTTCAAAATGGGAGGTTAGAAAATGAAGTCCATTCTTCTTGTTTGGGGATTAGTTGGTTCTACAGCCATTTGTTGTTGCGGGTTTGGTACGTCGCAAATTCAGGAGATGCTGGCCGGTAATGTGGCAGATATTGTTGAAGAATCGGCCGGCGTAAATATTGAGGAGTTGCAGCAAATTCAGGAGGCGTTGGCTACGCCAACCCCTACACCCGCGGGCGAGTCGGCGGAGTCATCGGGTGAATCCGTTGGGGCTGCGGAAGAGTCGGGTTCGGCAGATGCTGTGCCCGCCGGAGAGGCGGAGGAATTGGCCGGTGATATTTTGGGGGCCATTCAGGAGCACATTGAGGAAGGCGGTGACGAGCCGTTCTCGTTTGGTTGCGAAAATCCCACCGTGCCCATGCCCAACGATGTGACCGGTTGCGTCAGCGTGGGTGGTTTCACCACTTATTCCACTGCCATGAGCGCCGATGAACTGAATAAAATGTACAATAATTACTTTACGGGGCAGGGGTGGAAGACGTACCCGGCGTTAATTCAGGAAGAGGTAATCAATGCCTGGCAGGGAGACAACCCCGGCCAACTGGCATTCCTCTCGGTAGATACGGGCGGCGGCGAAGGTGGCAAAAATCTGGTAACGCTGGGCGTTACCGGCGCACAGTAATTTTGGCCCACCAACTTTAGCCCGCAGGTTGCGGCTCAACCGTATGTGATGGAGGGCGTCATTACAAGCCAACAGCGAAGCAATCTCCGCGGTGGCGGGCACGGAGACTGCTTTGGGTTGGGCCACTGCAGTGACATTTCATTTACCTCTGTACCACCCCTTGCCCTTGCATCCCTGTTGCACCTCTGCTACCCTGTTCCGTGAGCCATCTTACAGAACTTGACCGATATTGTGCTATAGTGAGGGCTGTTTGAACAAAATGACCCGAGGAAAACGTATGTCTATCCACTCCATTCCAAAACCCAACCCGCTCCCGCTGGAACCCCAATCCGCGCCCTCGTTTTGGGTGCGCCACTGGCAAAAGTTGCTGGCGGCAGCACTGTGGGCGCTGCTGCTGGGCGGCTACGGCTGGTACTACGCCGCCAACAATCTGACGCCGTCGGCGGCGTTTGTGCAAATTATCAACCTGCTCAATTCGCCGTGGGGGCCGCTGCTCTACATTTTGATTTACGCCGTGCGGCCGCTGTTTTTCTTTTCGGCGGTGGTGATTACGGTGGCCGGCGGGGCGGTGTTCGGGGCGGGCGGCTCGCCGTTGGGCGTGGCCTACGCCGTGCTGCTGACGGTGATTGGCAGTAATACCTCGGCCTCAATTGCCTACGGGATTGGCCGCTATTTTGGCAAAGGGCTGATTAAAGAGGATGACGCCGCCAGCGCCTCGATTGTGCAGAAGTACGCCGGCCGGATGCGCAGCAACAGCTTTGAAACCATTATGATTATGCGCTTCATCTTTTTGCCGTATGATTTGGTTAATTACCTGGCCGGAATTTTGCGTATCCGCTACTGGCCTTTTATTCTGGCAACCGCGCTCGGTTCCATTCCCGGCACTGTGGCGTTTGTCTCGTTTGGCGCATCCGTTGATGCCGCCGAATTGGCCGCCGGCCGGCTTCCGGAATTCAATCCGTGGGTACTCGGTTTTGGGGTGCTGATTTTTGTGGTCAGTATTGCCATCTCACGTATCTTCAAACGGCGCGAACAATTACCAATTACCAACGAACAATGAACAAACTCGCCTCACTCCACAAACTTCATCAACCCTACAAACTCTTTTGACAGGAGCCAGCCAATGATTACCCAACCGCCCGCGCAAGTTCTGCCCACCGATGAATACAACACCCAACTGGTTTCAAATGTGCATCCTGCCGATTGGCAAAACCCCCGGCCCGCCGGACGATACCACATGCTCGTTATCGGCGGTGGTTCTGCCGGGCTGATGGCCGCGGCGGCATCGGCCGGCGTGGGAGCCAAAGTGGCCCTGGTTGAGCGTCACCTGCTGGGCGGCGATTGCTTGAATGTGGGCTGCGTGCCCTCAAAAACCGTCATTCGCTCGGCGCGGGCTGTGGCCGATGTTCGCGCTGCCGCGCAGTACGGCATCTGTGTGCCAGATGGGGTGCAGGTTGATTTTGGCGCGGTGATGGCCCGGATGCGGCGCGTGCGGGCCGGCCTCAGCAGCCACGATTCGGCGGCGCGTTTCCGCGAGTTGGGAATTGATGTTTATTTGGGCGAGGGGCGCTTTACCGGCCCCGGCACGCTGGAGGTTGGAGGGCAGACCCTGCGTTTCAAAAAAGCGGTCATCGCCACCGGCGCGCGCCCCATGCACCTGCCCATCGAGGGGCTGGCCGAGGCGGGCTACCTGACCAACGAAACGGTGTTCAAC
>RFJF01000829.1 GCA_003695455.1 Chloroflexota bacterium | reverse complement strand
GATTGGCGGTGGCATTATTACGCGGCCAATCTCTGCCGCAGGCGCTGGCGCTGGGGGTAGCCTGCGGCACGGCCAACGCGCTCACCGGAGAGCCAGGCCGGTTTAACCCCGACGATGTGGAAACGATACGCCGGCAGGTGGAGGTGCAGCAAATACCGGCGTAACCTCTACAGCAGTTCACCCCGGCGGGGGCGCAGCCGGCTGGCCAAATCACGCAATTGGTGAAAACTGATGGGTTTGAGCAGCACCAAATCAGCGTCGCCGCGCAAGCTTTCGGCCAGCAGCGCGTCGGCGGTGGCTAAAATTACGCGGGTGTCTGCCAGCCTGTCATTGGCGCAAATGTGTGCCAGAATATCTTTGCCGGATGTGTTGGGCAGGTGTAAATCCAGCACCACCAACGCGGGCTGGCTGGCAGACAGGCGCTCGATGGCAGAGCTGCCATCGCTCACAATTTCGGTGTCAAACTCTGCGGCATGTAACGCTGCGGCAAAAATGGTAGACAAGTCGGCGTCGTCTTCAATGACAAGTGCAAAAGGTTGCTTCATTCTGATCTCTCCTGTGCGGGAGTGAGTGGAAGGAGCACGGTAAATGTAGAGCCGTGCCCTTCGCGGCTTTGGAGTAATATTTGACCATCCATCAGGGTGGTCAATTGTTTTACAATAGATAACCCCAGCCCCGAGCCGGTGTGTTCGCGGGTGATTGAGCCGTCAACCTGCTGGAACGGCTCAAAAATCAGTGACCGGGCGGCGGCGGGGATACCGGGGCCGGTGTCGCTGACCTCCATGGCCCAGTACCGTGTATCGGTGGCAAATATGCGCACACACACGTTTCCCTGCCCGGTAAATTTGATGGCGTTGCCTACCAGATTGTGCAGGATTTGCTGAATACGTTCTGCGTCGCCGATGAGCGTGGCGGGCAGGTTGGGGTCAATTTCTGTGGTAAGGGTCAAACCCTTGTTTTGGGCCAGCACCCGCATGGTTTGCTTCATTTGGTCAACCAACTTTTCAGGCTGGAAGGGGGCATCTGTCAGCGCCACCGAATTTGCTTCCAGCCGGGCCTGGTCCAGCAACTGGTTGACCATATGCGTCAGGGCTTCTATGCTGGCAATGATGGTTTTTACAGTTTGCTCCTGCTGGGGAGTCAGCGTGCCGTACACGCCGTACTGCAACATTTCTGAATAGCCCAAAATAGCGTTGAGCGGGGTTCGCAGGTCATGGCTAACGTTGGCCAGCAAGCGGGTTTTGAATTCGTTGGCTTGCACCGCTTCGTCTCTGGCCCGGGCAATTGCCTCTTCGGCCCGTTTCAGGTGGGTAATGTCTGTAGCCACGCCCAGCACCTGCGTAACCCGGCCGGTTTCGTCAAACAGCGGCCGTTTGATGGTGTAGCGCCACACTTCTTCGCCGTGAATATTTACCACCCTGTCCGCCGGGATGGTCAACTCCTGCCCGGTTTCAATGACTCGCATATCGGCCTGGTTGTAGTATTCCACCAATTCCTTGTTGGGGTTGAAATCGGCGTCTGTTTTGCCAATCAGCTCTGCAACGGTGGTGCCGTATGCCCGGGCAAATGCCTGATTGGCCAGCGTGAACTTTCCGGCAGCATTTTTGGCAAAAATAAAGTGCGGATTGGTGTCAATCACCTGCTGCAAAAATTCCCGTTGTTTTTCCAGTGCCCGTTCGGTTTCTTTCTGTTCTGAAATATCGCTGACCACCCCAAAAATAATCAGCGAGCCGGTTTCGGGGTTTTTCTCCACGCGGGCGCTGTCTCGCACCCAAACCAGGCTGCCGTCGGCGCGCTGAAGCCGGTACTCGGCCTGACTGTCCTGCTCGTTGAGCAGGCGTTCCAGTTGTATTTTGGTCACCGCATGGTCATCGGGGTAAATGACGTGCCGCGACCAGAATTCCCAGTCGCGCTCAAAATTTTCAATGGGGTAGCCGGTCAGCTTTTCTACGTGCGGTGACAGGAAAATATTTTTGTGTTCGCCGGCGGCAGTAATTTCTGACATGTAAATGTGGTCGCTGATGGAATCTACCACCCGCCTGAAATGGGCTTTGCGCTGGCGTAACTTTTCCGTTTGCCGGGCCACCTCTTGTTCCAGGTTGTTGTGAGCCTGTTGCAGCTCAACCCGCATCTGTTCCATGGCCCGGGCCAGCAGCGCCACTTCGCCGTTGCCGGCAACTGAAATGGGGTGCGAAAGTTCGCCGTGGGCCATACGTACGGCTGCTTTGGTGAGTTGCCGCAGCGGGTGGGTAATTGACCGGCTGGCCAGCACCGCCAATCCTGCCCCAACAGCTGCTATTATCCCCGCGGCCAGAATTGCTGTCCAGATATCAGGCCTGGGGCTAAACCCGTTTTCGCGTTCAATTGACAGCGCCGCAATCACAACAACGACCAGAATAATGAAAAAAACAAAAATGAGCGCTATTTTGAAGGTAACGGACTGTTTGTCCCAGGTAGATTTGAGTGTGCGCATGCCGTTGATTCCGCAATTGAAATACTGCTTTTTATTTTAAGGCAACTGGTAGTGGATGTCTAGTGGCAAAGGCAGTACTTTTTGTGGTATTACGGCAGCTCAATCAGCCAGATATTCTGGTCTGCGCTGTTGACAAACACCACCGTCCGCCCGTCCGGCGACACTTCCCAATCGCCGTTGGAGATGGAAAACGGGGTTTGGGCCGGGTCGGTGAGTGGCACGGCCCGGTTATCTTCTACATTGATGGCCCACAGTTGCATACTTTTGGCGGGGTCATCGCGCAGCGGAATCAGCAGCAGGGTAGAATCATTTTGCCAGCGGTACGCGCCAAAACCGGGCGCGTTCAGTTTTTTGCGCGTTTGTCCATCGGTACTGACCACCCACAGCCCGCGATTGTCCGGGTTGTCGTCGGCAAAATCCACAAAGTAGGCCGCCCACGTCCCCCCTGGCGACATTTCAATCCCCCGTATCCGTTTGTGGCTGACCAGCCGGGTTTCCTGCTCTGTTGTTAAATTGTAGGTGAGCAGGGTTTGCTGTTCGCTCAGCGGCTCGTCGCGGCCCACCAGCAAAATCCGCTCGCCGTCCGGCAGCCAGCCGAGAAATCCGCCACCGTACAAAAAGTAGACTACCCGCGGGTTGTCGCCGCTGAGTTGGGCCACGTGAATATCGGCGCGGCGTTGGTCGTACGGGCCTTCGCGGTCGGCGGCGGTCCACAAAATCCGGCTGGAATCGGGTGAATAGCGGGGCCAGTTGCCGCCGGTGTTCACATCCCACGTTTGGCCGGTTGTCTCGTTGGTGAAACGGGCGGCGTCGCCGTCCATTTGGGCCACAATATTCCGATCCGGGCTGCGGAAACCGATGGTTTCTTCCACCAGTTGCGGCGGCGTGGCGGGGCTGCCGGTTACGTCCACCCCGTAGATGCCCGCCGGTGCATCGGCGGTGGGTTTGTCTATGAACAGCACCTGTTGGCCGTTGGGCGAAAAGAAGGGCTGCACACAGCAGCCGCCCGCGGTTAGTTGGCGCAGTTCCGGCTGCGGGGTTGGGGTGGGGCTGGCTGTGGGCGCGTCGGTTGGCGTTGGGGTGCGGGTTGGCCGGGGTGTTGGCGTGGCAGACGGGCGCTCGGTAGCTGTGGGCGCAGGCGTGCGGGTTGGCGCAACCGGGG
>RFJF01000828.1 GCA_003695455.1 Chloroflexota bacterium | reverse complement strand
CTGTACGGTTCGCCGGTTTTGCAACTGCTGCGCGAAACGACCATTCGGCAGGTGTGGCAAACGTGGCACAGCGGCGGGTACGTGGGGCGGCACACCACGTCTGAAATGTTTACGTTGCTGCAACCGCTGGAACATGCAAAAAAATTGAGGGAGTTGCCGCTGCTGCTGGTGTATAGCTGCCGCGATACGCTGGCTCCGCCGTGGCACGCGGCAGAAATTCAGGCGGTCCGGCAGGCCAACACCGATTTGGTGATGTGCCGCAGGCCCAGCCACGTGATGCTGTCATTGCTGCCGGCGGTAGGGGATGCAGTGGCCCGCTGGCTGTTGGGGCAGTTGTTGGAGTAGTTTAGCCGGGCAAATAGTAGGTGCGACCATCGGGCATGGTGGCGCCCTGCAAGCGCGCACCGTCCAGATTGGCCGCTTCAAGATTGGCGTTTTTCAGGTTGGCGTTTCGCAGGTCTGCATTTTGCAGGCTGGCGCTGCGCAGGCTGGCGCCTTCCAAATCCGCGCCACGCAGGTCTGCGCCTTCCAGATTGCACCACGCCAAATCTGCCTCTTTTAAATTGGCCCGGCTCAGGTTGGCAAAGCTCAAATCTGCGCCCACCAACCACAGGGGGTTGTGTGATAAATTAACAAGTTGGTAGAGTTCTTTTTGCGTGAATTCCATAAGTGATTTGTGTACCCTGTCTCAGGTTAATTATTTTGAATGGTTGGTTATCAATTTTTGTTTGCCCACGGTTTGGATGGCAGCAGGTCCGGCGTTTTTTGACGGCGGCGTTTGCTGGCAACGGTGGCCTTTAACCCGAATTTTTTGAACCGCCGCCACGATGAGTCGGTTCCATCATTTTGCCACAGTTCAAACCGGGAAACCCGGAAAACAAATTTTGGTTCAAACCCGCTCAACGCCATTTTTGCCTCGGCAAGCTGCGTTTTATCGGCCAGCCAGCCCAGCGAAACGTGAGGCCAGTAGTCGGGCGGCGGCGGCGGTAAATAATCCAACGGCCCCGATTGCAGGTGTTCGCGCAGCGCCGAAAATTCTATCTGGCCGCCAATCAGCGGCAGCCTGATGGAAAAACCGTTTCCCTGGGGTTGAATATCCCACCCCACCAGCGATACCTTGATGGGGGCGTGCGTTTCACCAATTTCTGCGCAATGTTCGGCCAGCGCATCCAAAGAACCCGAAAATGGAAAAGGGCCGATGATTCTGATATGGGGCGGAATAATACCCACGGTAGAATCGTACTGGTGACGGTAAATTTGCACGGCTGCGGCCAATTCGGTTGCTATGGGGGCAATAACCATCAGCATAACTGAACCTCTTCAGCGAGTGATTACTGGATTGGTAAATAGCTGTAAGAAACAGGTTGAAATGTATAACCTATTCTTATTATAACTTAAGCCGGTAAAGGCGCAACTGGCGTTTATTTCAAGGGGTAGGTACCCAACCCTGAGAAACAGCATAGGCCGCGCCCAGCGCCGCTGTGTTAGTGAGCATATGCATAATGATGCCGGGCCAGACAGAGCCGGAAATCTGGTACAGGTAGGCAAAAATCATTCCTAAAATGAAGATGGGCAGAAACGAGGTGGGAATTACGTGGGCCAGAGCAAACAGCCCGGCGCTGACTACAGCCGCAATTTTCCAATTCCACTTGTTGCGCAGGCCGGCAAACACAAATCCCCGGAAAAAAATCTCTTCGACGATTGGGGCAACAATGGCCCCGCCAAACAACAGAGCCACGGGCAAATCAGTGTTGTTGAATAACAGGCTGACATCGGGTTGAATTTGCAGGTCAAACAGGGCCAAAAATCCGCCGTACAGCACATTGAACAGTAACGAGGCCAGCATCAATCCGCAGCCCATGCCCACTGCCCCCGCCGAAAAGCCCCGCAACCCCAGTTGCGCCCAGGTGACGCCGTATTTGCGAATGGTAAAAAACCAAACCGGAACCAGCAACAGCAGCGTTCCCAGAATGACGATTACGCCGGGGTCAACGGGCAGGCCAAAGTATTCGCTCAACTGGCCGGCAATACCCACCAGAAAAACCCACACCAGCGCAAGAATCAAGCCCAGCACTACATCGCGAACGGTCCATGGGATTTTGGGTTGACTTTGCTGCCGGTTGAAAGGTTGCGGTTGGTTCATGTTCCATCCAGTCTGTTGAATGTGTGTTACGTGAAATGGTACTCTAATTTTACCCGGGATACCAACCCGGCCTGCGGCATGGCAACGATGTAAAAAGCGTGCTGCGCAAATTGGCGCAACACGCTTTGTGGGTGTTCAGATACGTTTAACTTGTTTTATTTGGCGTAGTCAACCGCGCGGGTTTCTCGGATAACGGTGACCTTGATTTGTCCGGGGTATTCCAGACTTTCTTCTACCTGCCGGGCAATTTCTTTGGACATTTTGATGGACTGGTAATCGTCTACTTCTTCCGGGCGCACAATAATGCGAATTTCACGACCAGCCTGAATGGCGTACGATTCTTCAACCCCGTTGAATGAATTGGCAACTTCTTCCAGCGCCTTGATTCGTTTTACGTAATTTTCAAGGCTTTCGCGCCGCGCGCCGGGCCGTGCCCCGGAAATCGCGTCGGCTACCTCAACAATCACCGCCTCCAGCGATTCCTGCTCTACCTCGTGGTGGTGAGACGCAATGGCGTTAAGAACCACCGGTTTTACGCCATAACGTTTGCAAAAATCTGCGCCGATGATGGCGTGCGGGCCTTCAATTTCATGGTCCATGGCTTTGCCAATATCGTGCAGCAGGGCGGCTTCGCGGCAAATTTCAACATTTGCCCCAACTTCATTGGCAATAATTACCGCAATCCGCGATGCTTCAACGGCGTGGTCGTGCTGGTTTTGGCCGTAACTGGTGCGGTATCGCAAGCGGCCCAGCATTTTGACAATTTCCGGATGCAGCCGGCGCATACCGGATTCAAAGACGGCCCGTTCGCCTTCTTCAATGATTGTTTTGTTGACTTCATCACGGGCTTTGTTAACCAGTTTTTCAATGCGGGCCGGGTGGATACGTCCATCGGTGATGAGGGTGCTCATGGCCAGCCGGGCAATTTCGCGCCGAACCGGGTCAAAGCCGCTGAGAATGATGGCTTCCGGCGTGTCATCTACAATCACGTCAACACCGGTGGCGTTTTCAAAGGCGCGGATATTGCGCCCCTGCCGGCCAATAATCCGGCCTTTCATATCGTCGCTGGGCAGCGGTACGGCCGATACAACTGTTTCCGATACCTGGTCCGAGGCGACGCGCTGCATAGCCATCACAATGATGTCGCGGGCCTTGCGGTCGGCTTCCTGTTTGGTATCGGCTTCTACCTGCCGGATAACACGCACCATGTCTTGCCGGGCGTCGGCTTCTACCATTTCCAGCAGCTCTTGTTTTGCCTCATCACGGGTCATAGCAGAAACGCGTTCCAGTTCGGCCATTCGCTGCTCATTGAGTTTTTCAATTTCGTTGGCTTTGCGGTCAATCTGGCTTTGCCGCTTGTTGAGAACCCGCTCCCGTTTTTCAAGTGTCTCCAGCCGTTTATCCAGATTTTCGTGCCGTTTTTGTACCCGTTCTTCCTGTCGCTCAACGTCTTTTCGTTTTCTGGCAATTTCCTGTTCGGCCTCATTTTTGATTTGAAGCGCTTCTTCTTTAGCCTGTAGCGTTAGCGCCTTGCTTTCGGCTTGAGCTTTTTCTAGCAACTCATCGGCCCGTTCCTGCGCAGATTTGATCTGTTTATCTACCACGTGGCGATGATACATGTAGCCGGCGCCAAAACCGGCTGCCAATGCCAACAGCGCCTCCACAATAAAAGCTATAGTTTCCATCTAGTGCCTCTTTCCATTTTTTAAGGTTCAGGGTGTTCCTTAAATTTGTACAGAACAAAAAAACTGCGATGATAAACATCACAGCTTTCAAAAATAGCGTGCTCAACGTGTAAACTTAGATAATCTCGGAAGCCGGTGTTGGCCTGAAATGTATAAAGTT
>RFJF01000827.1 GCA_003695455.1 Chloroflexota bacterium | reverse complement strand
TTTTCATTTTCTTTCTCCTTTGTGTTTAAAATGTTTAATTAAACAATAGCGACCAGAGCCGTTGAATCATCACAGGCCAACCCGGCTAGAGTTTTTCCGGGGTGTTCCTGGCTTCTGTATCTTCATGATGAAAACGGCTGATGAGGCCGGTGAGCCGTTCCAGGCTTTCAAGAGAGCGGCCTTCATCCAGCCGGGCAATAGTTAAGATGAGGGTGTTGCAAATAACCATTGGTACGGTCAGGGTTAAAAACTGATCTTCGGCGCCGCGTCTGGCCCACAGCAGAATATCGGGTGCGGGGCGGATGAGAGGGCCTAAGGTATCGCTGATGAGGATGCTGGGCGCACCGGTTTCCTGGGCTACATCCAGCAGGGTGCTGAGGCCGGGCGGCTGGGCGTAAAAGGTAAAGGCCAGCACAGCGTCTTGAGCGTTGAGGGTAAGCAGATGTTCGGCCAGGTCCCGCCCCTGAGATTTGAGGACAACGGTGTTAAAGCCGGAACGCCGCAATCGCCGGTCCATAAATTCCAGCAAAGAGGTGGCGTGCCCCTGGGCAAACAGAAAAACACGCTGTGATTTAATCAGAATTTGGGCCGCTTCTTCAAGCTGTTCCTGAGAAATGGTGTTTATCATTTCATTCAGCGCGGCAATTTCATCGGCCACCAGGTTCACCAGTTGGGGGGCGTGTTCCAGGCGACGGCGAATACGTCCGGCGGGGCTAATCTCGGCCTGCAAATCGGCTCGCAGGGCGCGGTAGCCGCTGTAACCCAGTTTCTGCGCCAACCGAATGACGGTTGATTCGTGGACACCAACCCGCTCGGCAATTTCGGCGGCGGGGAGGAAGGCCATTTTGGCCGGGTCTGATAGAAGCTCCTGGGCTATCTGTTTGTCGGTGGGGGTCAGGCGGCCATCATGTTGGGTCACCACCTCTTTAAACGCCATTGTTACCTCCAAGGCACGATTGAAAATTGCAATCCTGCAATAAATTGCAGGATTTCCTGCATTATATGGTAAGATTTCTTGCCTGTCAAATAGCAATGTTGAAAATTATGTAGCAACTAAAGGGTGTTTAGATGCCAATTGGTAGTGTTTGTGGGGGATGTGAGGATGCCGGGGCAGCATGTGTACGGGCGGTTGCGCCCCAGATGCCAATCGAAACTTTATTTAAAACAAGGAATTCACAAGTTTGATTATTGTTCTATGTTCAACCTTGATGACCGGGTAGCCCTGATTGTGGGCGCGGGTAGCGGACCGGGGCAGACCTCAACTCAACCCAGGGACTGACCGTTTGTGGAACCAAAGTTTACTGCGCCGATATTAACGCCGTCGCTGTTGCTGCCAGCGAGGGCGGCAAAGCCGGTGGAGATGGTGGGCGCGGTGGTGAATTGAATACTTCCCCGGGGTCAAACCCGGCAGCTTAATTTGTGTTAAACAGGAGGGCAATCACGCCGGGCGGGAGAGTTCGGGCAGGCTTGTGGCGCCGAGGGCGGCAAGCAGCAAGCCACCGCCAGCGGGTCAACTAGCAGCAGATCCGCCGTTTCCCGGCTAGCCTTTCATTATCCCTATCCACCCTCGGATGCTCAGTCTCATCAGCATTTCTTTTGACTTCTCAGAAGTACAGTGAACCCGGGGTTCTGTCCAAAAATTCCGGATGCACTCGAAACCGGTGGGCGTTTGACAGTTAAAATTTTGCTTGATATAGTAACAAGAACTCCCTTTTCATAAAATCCTATTCTACCATACCGAACAGAATTTCGGCATTTGTTGGCGATGACCAATTGCTGGATGATGAGCCATTCCCATTGACAACGTGGGACGAGCGTGAATGGGAATGGTAGCCAGGCGCTTTGACGTTTATTTGGTCACCCTTGACCCGACGGTTGGGCGTGAAATCAGGAAAACGCGGCC
>RFJF01000826.1 GCA_003695455.1 Chloroflexota bacterium | reverse complement strand
GTGTATAATTATATTATACCATAAAAATCTTGTCAATAAGTAATTTTATTTACAAAATTAGGAGATTTTGAACAATGTACGAACTTGATGAGCTGGACCGGCAAATCCTGACTATTTTGCAGGACGATGGGCGAGCCTCAAACGTGAGCATTGCCAAAAAAATTGGTGTGGGGCACACGCGCGTGCGAGACAGAATTATGCGGATGGAAGAAGCAGGGGTGATTGAGGGCTACCGGGTGCAGCTCAATCCGGTGGCGCTGGGGCAGGGTATTTTGTGCATTGTGCAGCTCAAAACGGACCAGGGCTTTGATTTTGCGGAGTTGATTGACCAGCTTTTAACGCTGGATGAGGTGGTTGAGGTGGTCAATATTACCGGCGAGTTTGACGCCCACATTCGTATTTGGGCCAGAGATGTGGCCCATTTGCGGGATATTTTGTACACCCGGCTGAGCGCGCTGCCGGCGCACAAAAGCACCAGTTCAACCATTGTGCTAAAGCGATGGGAGAAGCCGCTGGGGCTTGATGGCACTTTGCGCAGCGGCAACGGCCTGTCTACCGAACAATAAAAATAACCGCCACGGTCAACGCCGATAAAAAGCATGCCAACCCCAGCAACACCGCCACAATCAAGTACGGATTCAGGCCGGCAGCGACGGCAACATATTTGCCTTCCCAGCCGCTGACTTTGCCATTTTCAAATGTTACAGACCGGGCGTTTTGACCGGCGCCGCCGGCCGGATAGCTCCACATTTCTGTGTTGTTGCCGGCCGGGTGGATTTCTGCCGGGTCATCCCAGGCCAGCCTGACCATTGCCGGCGTCATTCCGGCGGCCAACTGGCGGTTGATGATACGGCGGCAGGTTTCGTCTCCCCACGCCTCGTGTTGCGCCCAGATGTTGGCAACCCGTTGGGCATCCTCCTCGGCGCCGGATTTTTGCCGGTAGAACCACCACGCTACCAGCCCAAACGTGACAACACTGAGCGGAGCCAAAATAATCAACAGCATAATGTGAACGGTTTCGCCGGTATCCATATTTGCCGCCTTGTGATAATTTTAACGGCCTCTATTTTAGTCTGGGCAGCCGGGGCAGACAAATTGGGGCGGGGCCGTTGATTTACCGCCGGGGCCTGCTATCTCTGTAAATCTTGCAAAATAACGGGGGCAGTAGTATGCTTGGCGTCGCTCAAAACTTTAACTGGAACTGCCCCTGCAAAGCAGCAACGGCAATATACATCCGGCAAATTGTTGTGCCGCCATTCGCTATTCGTTCATTCGCTATTCGTTCATTCTCTGATATTTGTTTTCATTTTTTACCAAGGAGAGCTTTACCGTGCAAACCTTTTCTGACCTTGATACTCCGTCACGTATTTTACTTGGCCCCGGCCCCAGCATGGCCCACCCCCGCGTTTTGCGGGCTATGGCCCAACCATTGGTGGGGCATTTGGACCCCAAATTCCTGGAACTTATGGCCGAAATCCAAACCATGCTCAGGCTGGTGTTTCAAACTGAAAATGAGTTGACCATTCCCATGTCCGGCACCGGCAGCGCGGCAATGGAAGCCTCGGTGTGCAACTTTATTGAGCCGGGCGATGAAATCATCATCGGTGTGAACGGTTATTTTGGCGAGCGGTTGTGCGATATGGCCGGGCGTTACGGCGCGGTAGTGCGCCGGATTGAAAAGCCGTGGGGCCAGGTGTTCACCCCCGCCGAAGTTGAGGCCGAACTGCAACAGAAACCGGCCAAAATTGTGGCCCTGGTTCACGCCGAAACCTCAACCGGGGCGCTGCAGCCAATGGAAGGCATGGGCCAACTGGCACACCAACACGGCGCGCTGCTGCTCATTGACACGGTTACATCGCTGGGCGGCGTGCCGGTAAAAATTGATGAGTGGGGCGTGGATATTGCCTACAGCGGTACCCAAAAATGCCTGAGCTGCCCGCCCGGCCTGTCGCCGCTGACCATCAGCCCCCGCGCCAGAGAGGTTCTGCACCGGCGCAAATCTCCGGTGAAAAACTGGTATCTGGATTTGACCATGATTGAACGTTACTGGGGCACGGGAACGCGTATGTACCACCACACGGCCCCCATCTCTATGAATTACGCCCTGCGGGAAGCGCTGCGGCTGGTGGTAGAAGAGGGGCTTGAATCCCGGTTTGCGCGCCACCGGCGGCTGGCAGAAATGTTGTGGAACGGGCTGGAATCGTTGGGGTTTGAAATGCACGTGCCGGCAGAACATCGCCTGCCGCCGCTGACCACGCCGCGTCTGCCTGCCGGTCTGGAAAATGAGGCGCAAATTCGCAGGCAACTGCTTGATATTTACAATATTGAAATTGCCGGCGGGCTGGGGCAGTTGGGCGGCCAGGTGTGGCGCATCGGGTTGATGGGCTATTCGGCGCGCCCGGAAAATGTGTTGCTGCTGCTTTCGGCGTTGAAAGAGTTGATGTAAAGGATTTTGAGAATGACTGAAACCACGCTCTTTTCAGAGTGTCCCAAATGTTCGCAGGCTCCCGTAACACGGCAGGCCAATGGTTTGTATTGCTGCCAGAACTGCGGTGTGACGCTCAAAGAGTATGCTGTGTTGGGCTTGTTCAAAAAAGGCCGTTACACCATCGAATCGCTGGGCGAGGGCGACTATTCGCTGGCCGGCAACCTGCGCTCCGGCGATGCCCTGCCTCCGGATGCACTGAAGGTGGTGCTGGGAAACGTTTACACCGATGGCGAACTGGCCGGGATTGCCGCCGGCAATCTCGATGTGATTCGCCCGGTGAGTAGCGTGCTGGCCCAGATTATTCTGGAACAACTCCGTGAAGAGTGTTACATCAACATTAACGGATTACGGCGCGGGCATGGCGCGCCGCTGCCGGAACAGAGCAGCTACCATCCTTCAGGCCCTGTTCCCACCCGGGGAATTAAATGGCAGGACGAGGGCAACCTGTTTTGCACTACCCAGCGGTTGGTGTTGCCCAGCAACCAGTTCACCTTTATCCGGCTGGGGCGCAAAATATCGGCGGTGCAGGCGTACACCAACGGCGTAGCCGTTCAGCAGAAAGGTGAAGAGTTTGCCACCTATTTTGTGGGCTGTTATCCGCACGAGGCTGCGCTGGTGGCGGCTTATGTAATGGGTAAAATCCCCAAACTTCGGCCTGCGCCGGATGCCGGTTAATCGCTACCAAATTACTGCACCAGGTACAACAGCACGCTCAACGTGGCAACGCTGGACAGGGTAGAAACCAGCACTACGCTGCTGGTAATTTGCGGGTCGCTGTCAAACTCGGTGGCCAGAATGGTGGTGACTACCGCGGTAGGCATAGCTGCCTGAATGACCGCCACCTGCCACGTAACACCCTCTAGCCCCAGCGCGGTGGCAACGGCAACGCCAATCAGCGGGCCGCCGACCAGCCTCAACCCGCTGGCGCCCAGAATTACCGGCCACGGCCCGCCTCTGAACTCGACGCGGGCAATCTGAATCCCCAGCAGCAACAGCATCAGCGGCACAGCCGCGCCCTGCAAAATGTAGGCCACCCGCATCACCAAATCCGGCAGGGGCAGGTGGGCAAAATTAACCAGCAGCCCCAGCCCGGCGGCGTACGGCCCCGGCACGCTGATGGAATTTTTTAGCGATTTCAGAATGGATGCCCGCCCCCACGATGCCAGAAAGACCCCCACACTGTAGGCAAAAAATATTTGCGTTACCGCCATAACCAGCGCGCGCTCCAACCCCGGCCGGCCAAAGGCAAATTCATTGAACGGGATGCCGTAGTTGCCAATGTTGATCATACAAACCGACAGCACAAACGCGCTGGCGGTGAGCCGGGGCATTTTAAACACGCGGCTAATGACCCAGCCAATGATGGCGCTGATACTGGCTGTCAGCAACCCGCTGGCAACCAGCCCCAGCAACTCATCGCTGCGAATGGTGGCGTTGGCCATGCCGTAAAATGCCAGCGCCGGACTGGCAACGTAAATGGTAACCCGTGACAAATTTCGGGCTTCAAAGGCTTTGGCGCGGTCCAGCAGGCCGCCCAGCCCGGCAACAACAATAATTGGCGCAATGATTGTGAGAACTATGTTGATGATTTGTGGCATGGCAGAGGTTTTGGTGGGCAAAAATAAACCGCAAGCGCAGCGTTTTGCGTTTGCGGCAGGTTATTTGGGTTGGATTGGCCGTGTGACGGCCGGTTAATTCAGATATTGGTTGGTTGGGTATCCGTTTGGTTCTTCGCCGAGCAGGTCGTCAAAATCCATCACATCGCCGTCTTCATCAAAATCATACAGCATCAGTTCGGCATCGGCAAACAGGTTCAGCTCATCCAGTGATTCTTCGGCGGCCTGAGCCAGCACCGGTTGTTCCAGTTCCAGGCAGGCTTCAAGCGCTTCACGCGCCAAATCGCCGCCAATCCGGCCCAGCGCCCAAATTGCCATCTCCTGCACCTCAATATCAGCGTCTTCTTCAATCAAGCTGATGAGCCGGGGTACGGCATCTTTGGCTTCCAGTTCACCGCAGGCCCGGCAGGCCTCAAAGCGAATTTCGGTGTTGGGGTTGTCCAGTTCTTCGATGACGGAGGGCAGCCAGCGCGAGTCGGCGTTTCTGCCCATGGCAAAAATGGCGCTGACCTGCATTTTGACGTTTTCGTGGTAGTAGGCGTTTTCTATGATGGGGCCAATTCGGGCGTCGGCAGAAAAAGAGACTGATTCAATGGCCCGGCGGCGCACGTGCAGGTCTTCGGTAGCCTGGTAAATGGTATCCAGCAGCGCTTCTTCTACCATTTTCCCCACGGTGGGGTTTAGTTCTTCCAGTTCGTTCAGGTATACAAATTGTCCCAACGCCGACGCCGAGGCTTCGCGGACCAGTGGTGCTTCGTCGGTTTTGAGCATGTGAATCAGTACCGGCACCAGCGATTCTTCTTCGTATTCCCACAGGCTTTTTACGGCGGTGGCGCGCACTTCGGCATCGTCGTCTCCCAGCCCCAGCAAAAAGACCGGTACAAAGTCTACCTCAAAATTGACCTCGGTAATTTCCAGCAGCTCCTGCATTACATCGCGCCTGCGCTGAACTTCTACGTTAGGCCACGTTTCCTGAAATATGGTTAATGATTCTTTATCCATTTTGGAAAGAATGAACAGGTGACTGGTGTGCAGTTGGGGGTCGGTTGCAATATTTTGCAGTATGTCTTTGAATGATTTTTTCATTGTGTGTCTCGCTCGCTCATTGCCACAAAAAAGAGTATGTATCGCTTGTTTCGCTGGCCGGGCGGCCAATCTGCTGGCCGTTTTCGTCGGTGGTAATTTCTTCAACGTAAACGTACCATTCGTAGCGGCGGCCGGTAAATTCATCGGCCAGCCCCCAGTAAATATCGGGTGGTACCACCCAAAACGACTCTTTCAAATTGTTGCCGCCGTAGGCCAGTTGCCCATCCTGCTGCCAGGTTAAACGCACCGCATACCACTCATTTTCGGCAAGCGGTCCCATATTTTCCCAGCGCAGAATCAACTCGGCGTCGCGTCCAAACAGTTTGCCGTCTGCCGGCCCCAAAATCACAGGCTTGCCGAATTTTGGCGTGGGGGTTGGGGTCACGGTGGGTGTGGG
>RFJF01000825.1 GCA_003695455.1 Chloroflexota bacterium | reverse complement strand
GTTTCCAAATAGCCTGCCGGCTTTTCCATAAGACAATCAAGAAAATCAGAATTCCCTTGAAGAGAATCCGGTTTTCTTCAAGGGAATTTTTTTGCTAACGCTTCTTGTACAATCAACTTAAACGGGAAGGGATATGAACAACAAAGCCTCGCCACAATCAGCTCAGGGACGGTTTACTGACACATTGTCAGATTTGCCGTGGTGGCTGCTCATTTTAGTTCTGGCTGCCGCCATTTTGGTGTATAATTTTGCTACCGATGAAACATACAGCGCCGTCTGGAACTTTCTGAAATCCGGCATCATCGTTACCATTCGGGTCACGCTGATTGCCTATGCGTTTGCCGCAACCATTGGGTTACTGACCGGGCTGGCCCGGGTATCATCCAACGTTATTTTGTACAACATTGCCACGCTGTACGTCAACATTATGCGTGGGCTGCCCATTCTGGTCAACCTGTTGTACGTTGCATTTGTGTTTATTCCCGGTATGCTGATTCTGATTAACGGGTTTGGCACGTTTCTGTCCGACATTGGACTGCTCCAGCCGGAAAACACGCTGGCTTTGCTGGGCAACCGGCGAGCCGGGCTGGAAGTGGGTTTTGAAATCAGGGCCATCATTGCGCTGGCGCTCAGCTACGGTGCGTTTGAAAGCGAGATTTTCCGCGCCGGCATCGAATCAATTGGCCGGGGCCAAATGGAAGCCGCCCGCTCGGTGGGGATGAGTTACTTTCAGGCTATGCGCTACATTATTTTGCCACAGGCCATCCGGCGCGTGCTGCCGCCGCTGGGCAACGATTTTATTGCCATGCTCAAGGAATCGTCCCTGGTGTCGGCGCTGGGTGTGCAGGACATCACCCAGTTGGGCCGGTTGTACGCAGCCAGTTCGTTTGAATACCTGAAAACGTATAATATGGTTGCCTTTATGTACCTGTTCATGACTATTCTGCTCTCGATGGGCGTAAAAGCAATGGAAATGAGGTTAAAGACCGATGACTGAACCCAAAGTTGATTCTGATGCCATGATTGTGATTCGAAATGTTGAAAAACATTTTGGACACGTTAAAGCCGTTAACAACGTGAGTCTTGAGGTTCAACAGGGGCAGGTGGTGGTCATTATTGGCCCCAGCGGTTCCGGCAAATCAACCCTGTTGCGCTGCATCAACCACCTTGAAACCCCCACCTCCGGCGATATCTGGGTGGATGGCATTCATTTGAGTAAAAAAACCAAAGACATCAACGCCGTGCGCCGGGAAGTAGGCATGGTGTTTCAGCAATTTAACCTCTTTCCACACCTGACCGTGCTGGATAACGTTACCATTGCCCAGCGTGTGGTTCGCAAACGCAAAAAATCAGAAGCCCGGGAAATTGCGCGCCAGCAGTTGGCCCGGGTAGGCATCCCTGAAAAAGCCGATTCCTACCCCGGCCAACTCTCTGGAGGGCAACAGCAGCGGGTGGCTATTGCCCGCGCGCTGGCCATGAACCCCAAAGTGATGCTGTTTGATGAACCAACCAGCGCCCTTGACCCGGAAATGATCAAGGAAGTACTTGACGTAATGCTCGATCTGGCGAAAGAGGGAATGACCATGGTAGTGGTAACCCATGAAATGGGCTTTGCCCGCAACGCCGCCGACCGCATTATTTTTATGGATGAAGGCAAAATCATTGAAGACACCACCCCCAATGAACTCTACGACAATCCGCAACATGACCGCACCAAGCTGTTCCTGAGTAAAATTCTGAACTGACATGGCTCACGCGCTCACCAAAGCTCACCCCCGGCTGTGGTCGCTTGAAAATGGCACTGTGATGGTGGTCACGGATTTGCACGGCGATTGGGATGCCTACCGCCGTTACCGTGACCGCTTTTTGCAGTTCAAAGCTGCCGGCCGCGCCGATTGGCTGGTGTTCACCGGAGACCTGATTCACGCCGAACAGCCGGAAGAAGACCAGTCGCTGGAAATTGTGCTTGATGTGCTGGCCCTGAAAAAATCATACGGGTCGGCCATTATTTACCTGTGCGGCAACCACGAAATGCCCCACATTTACGGCATCAGCCTTTCCAAAGGTGAGCGCGTGTACACCCCGGATTTTGAACGGGCTATGTACACAGCCCGTCGCCGCACCGAGATTTTGGGCCTGTTTGACTCGCTGCCGTTTTATCTGCGCACCCGCGCCGGAATCAGCCTGACCCACGCCGGCGCGCCCGCCGTTGATGCGGCAAACCTTCCCCAACTGTTCAACTGGAATCATCAGGATTTGCTGTACCAGGCTGATGAAGCAATGGCCACCGAAAGTTTGGCCGCATTGCGGGCCGGCTACGAACGCTACCACGGCAACCTGCCCTACGCGCTGCTGGCCGAGCACTATTTGGCCGTAACCGGCCCCGAAGACCCGCGCTACAATGACCTGCTGCGCGGATTTGTGGCTACCAGCCACCCCTTGTTTGACCGGCTGCTGTGGCCGGCCCTGTTCACCCGCAACGAAGAGGAGTACGGGCTGCGCGATTACCGGATTTTTCTGGATTCGCTGTTGCAGGCCCTGTCGGCGGGGTACGTGCCGCAACGCGTGCTGGTTGCCGGGCACATCAAAGTCAAGCGAGGCGGCTATCAAATCATTGCCCGCGACCAGCTTCGGCTGGCAAGCGGGCCGCACGCCCGCCCGCCAACCTCGGGGCTGTACCTGCGGTTTGACGCCGCCCGACCGGTGCAAAAAACAGAGAATCTTTTGACCGGGCTTGAAAGTGTTTTCAAATAGCCCAACCCCGGACAAGCCGGAACCAAAAAGGAAATGAAGTAGGGAGTAGGGAGTAGGCCAATTACTTCTTAATCCCTACTCCTTACTCCCCGGTTGTATGTATTTTTCTTGCACAAAGTACAAGCGTTTGACTGAAAAGCGCCTAATATTGGGGCATAACATTTGAGGGAATATCTTTGAGCAGCGGGTTGCCGGCATCCCGGGCCGATACAAGGGGCGATTCCACGCCCCAATCCAGCCCCAGCGCCGGGTCATTCCAGGCCACGCCAAATTCATCCTTGCCGGTGTAGTAATTATCCACAATGTAAATCAGCGTGGCATCGGTGAGACTCACAAAGCCGTGTGCCACCCCAACGGGGATGAACAACCCCAGCCGGTGTTCGCCGCCCATTTCAAGGGTTTGCGCCGCGCCCTCTGTAGGCGACCCCCGGCGCAAATCAAACAGCGCCGCCCGAATTTGGCCGGTTGCCACCATCCAGTAATCAACCTGCTGAAAGTGATAGTGCAACCCGCGCAGCACCCCGGCCACAGATTCAGACCGGTTTGACTGGATTTTGTCCCAACTGCGCTGGGGAAACCACTCCCGCCGGAAAGTTTCCATAAAACGTCCCCGGTCATCCCCAAACGCCTCAAATTTTACAATCTGAACGCCTTCAATGTGGGTGGAATTTTCAATGTGTGGCATAGAGTTCTCCTGAAAATACGGTAGACGGCAGGCAGGGCATCCAAATGGCCGCCGGGTTGCTCCTGTGAAAACAAGCGATTCAGTGATTCAGCGAGTCAGCGATTCAGCGAGTCAGCGATTCGGCGAGTCAGCGAATGTGCGAATGGCGACTCTGCGCCCAACGTCATTTCGCCGTCATTCGTTATTCGCTATTCGCCATTCGTAATTCATCATTCAACTCCCGCCCATTGTAACACAAGTTCATCCATCGTCAATCACTTTGCCGCCGGTTTCGGCTCGTGCTATACTGCGCCCATTATGAGCGAACAGTACACCCACCAGATTTATTTATCCCCCTTTAGCTGGCGCTACGGCAGCGCCGAGATGCGTTCCATCTGGAGCGAAGCCCACAAACGCCGCACCTGGCGCCGCCTGTGGGTGGCGCTGGCCCAGGCCCAGCAGCAGGTGGGGCTGGTCACACCGGAACAGGTGGCCGACCTGCAAGCCCACGTGGATGAAATCAACGTGTCCCGCGCCCACCAGATTGAAGCCGAAATCCACCACGATTTAATGGCCGAGGTCAAAACCTACGCCGAACAGTGCCCGGTGGGTGGCGGGATCATCCACCTGGGCGCCACTTCAATGGACATTGAAGACAACGCCGACGCCCTGCGCCTGCGTGAAAGTATGGACCTGATTCTGGACAAGCTGGCCGTACTGCTGGCCGAACTGGCCGCCCAGATTGAG
>RFJF01000824.1 GCA_003695455.1 Chloroflexota bacterium | reverse complement strand
TGCCAGGGTAGACTTTCGGCCACAAAAACGGTGTGTCCGGCAGCGTGGAATTTCCGGGCCAGGTCCAGCGTAACCGGCGCGCGCCCGCCGGTGAGCAGAATGTTGGGCAACGTGTTCCTCCCGTGGCAAACATTATAATTCACGGTGGATATTGTTCAAGTAATTTGGCCGATGCGGAGCGCGGGGGTACACTTTTGGGATGACGAATGACGAATGACGAATGACGAATGACGAACGACCAATGAACAATGAGCAATTATCAATGAACAAATCTCAAACTCCACAAACTCAAGAAACCCCACAAACTTCACAAACTCACCCAACCCACCAAACTCTCAACTCCACAAACTCAAGTGCTTTTCGTGCAGTGTTGATTCCGGCGGCGTGGGTGCTGCTGGTGGGGCTGGTGCTGTGGATTGCGCCCAACGAGAAAACGCTGGGTAACGTCATCAAATTTGTTTATTTTCACGTGGCGCTGGTCTGGACGGGGATGGTTCTACTCTATCTGGCCGGCGGGCTGGGTATTTGGGTCCTCATCCAACCCAGGCCGACCGTGACTCACTGGATGCGCTGGATTGCCTGGGTGGGGCTGGGTTTTATGGCGGCGGCGTTTTTGGCGAGCCTGCCGGCCCAGATTCTGGCCTGGGGCGGCATTGCCTGGCAAGAGCCGCGCACCGCAGCGATTTTGCGCCTGCTGGCGGTGGCGGTGATTGTACACGTGGCAAACACCTGGCTGCAGCAACCTCGATTGGAGGGGCTGTTCAACACCCTGCTGGCCGGGTTGATGGCCTGGATGTTGTCGGCCACGCCGCTGCAACTGCACCCCCGCGACCCAATTGGCACGTCGGCCTCATTGGCCATTCCGCTGACCTTTTACGGTCTGACGGCTATTTGCCTGGCGGGAGCTGTCTGGCTTATTTTCACGCTGGGCCGCCGGCAGAACCCTGCCTGATTTTGGGCCGGCACGCTGGCTTTTCGGCAGTAGTTGTGGTACTCTGGTACCGGTTGAATTCACCCAACCAAATTCTGAAGCCTCTGCGGAGCAATTAAAATGGGCAACTTCTACGAATACCAGCTTGAAGACGGCACCACGGTGCTGGTACAAACCAGCCAGCAAAAACCCGCCGGCCTGACCAAAGTCAGCCGCGGCGACAAAGTTGGCAACGTAATCAATTCAGTCAACCAGAAATTCACCGATGCCTTTGCCGGGGTGAAAGCCTCGGCGGTGGCCATGCGCCGCCAGCTTGAAGAGTTGCAGGCCGATGAGGTAGAGGTGACTTTTGGTCTGACCGCCACCGGCGAATTTGGCAACTTTGCCATTGGGCAGGTGGGCGCGGAAGCCAACTACGAAATCACCCTCAAGTGGAAGAACACCCCGGAAACGTAATTTACAGCCGTAACGTGGCAGCCAGCCGTTGCGGGCGGGCCAGCAAATCCAGCGCCGAGAGGATATCCGGCGCGGCCACATCCGCGGCCAGCAGGGTGTCCACGGCGGCGCCCTCGGCCTGAACCACGGCCACGCCCAGCGCCGCAGCTTGCACCATCAGCCGGTCGTTGCGCCCGTTACCGATGGCGGCGGTAGTTTTGGCCCCCAGTGTTTCCACCACATCACGTTTGGCTGTGTCCTGCGGCAATCCGGCCGGGAGCACGTCCAGGGTACACGGAATACCGGCCAGCGCGGCCCGCGCCGTGCCAAACGTGTCGGCGGTGATAACGTGGATTTGCAGGTGTTCGGCCAGCGCCGCCAACCGAGGCGGAACCCCGCCGATTATTGTTCCGTCAACGGCCAGCGTGCCGTTGAAATCCAGCACCAGATGTTCCAGCCCAAACGGCTCACTACCCGGAATTTCAATATTCAGCGCCAAATTTTATCTCCTGTGATGGCAAAATGACGCGGCGCGGGTTCTATTTTGACTCGCGCCGCATTTGCAGTATAACCACTCAAGCGCCGGAACAAATCCGGCCACTTCAAATTCAGGGGGGAAGAATGACCAACCACTCAAATCAAACACTGCTGCTTATGTTTGCCCATCCCGATGACGAATCATTTGGCTGCGGCGGCACCATGGCCCACTACGCGGCCAACGGCACATCCGTCTGGCTGGTGTGCGCCACCCGCGGCGAGGTGGGTGAAATCTCCGATCCATCGCTGGCCACGCCGGACACGCTGGCCCAGGTTCGAGAGGGTGAACTGCGCTGCGCCTGCGACGCGCTGGGCGTTTCTGCGCCCATTTTTCTGGATTACCGGGATTCCGGCATGGCCGGCACGCCGGAAAATGAAGACCCCCGCGCTTTTGTTAACGCTGAAGCCGATGAAGTGGTGCCGCGGCTGGTGGGAATCATCCGGCGGCTCAAACCGCAGGCAGTGGTCACATTTGAGCCGAACGGTGGGTACGGCCACCCGGATCACATTGCCATTCACCGGCACACGGTGGCTGCCTTTCACGCCGCCGCCGACCCGGCCCGTTACCCGGAACAGGGCGAGGCGTGGCAGGCGGCCCGGCTGCTGTACGCAGTTATTCCGCGCTCGGTGTTTGTTGAAATGCGGGCCCGCATGGCTGAAGCCGGACTGGACACCAGCGAATGGGACGAGCGGCTTGAACACGGCCAATTTGGCTGGTCCGGTGATGTCCATTTTGTGCTGGATGTGAGCCGCACGGTTGACGCCAAGTGGAATGCCCTGCACTGCCACGCCACCCAGTTTGGGCAGGAAAGTCCCTTCCAACAGTTTCCGGAGGCCGAGGTGAAAAAATTTATGGCCCGCGAATATTTTGCGCAGGCCTGGCCCCAACCTGATTCTGCGTTGCCGGGTAACGATATTTTTGCCGGCCTGTGACCGTGCTTGCGGCTACCCTTCCAGCGCGCCCAGCACCAGCGGCAGTAGTTGTTTTTTGCGTGAAACCACCCCTTTGGCCCGCCGGGTGCCGTCGCTTAGGCGGCGGTAGGGCAGCACATCCAGCATCGGGACTTCATCGGTAAAGAGCAGCCGGCTGGAGCCTTCAACCACGTTGGTGACCATCAGAATGGCAAAATCCAGCCCT
>RFJF01000823.1 GCA_003695455.1 Chloroflexota bacterium | reverse complement strand
GTTTCCAACAGTAGTTGGGGCAGTGGTGGTGTTGCTGTTGTTGTGCGGCGTTTGCGTTGGCGGCGCCGGTTGGCTGCTGTTGGGCGATTCTTCGGGTGAGATGCTGGCCGGGTTGGGTTTGGCCGGCCCGGAAAATACCCCCACCGCAAGCCGTCCGGCAATTGTGAATACTCCGATTCCTACCGCCACGCGGGAACCTTCGCCTACGCCTACCACCGAAATCGAATCGCCGTTGCCCACGCCAACATTGCCGGCCACGCACACCCCCACACCGCTCCCGGCCACAGATACGCCGGTGCCGGTAGATACGCCAACACCGGCTCCGCCGCCCACCGATACGCCTGTGCCAACGGCCACTTTTACCGCAACACCGGAACCCACCGCCACGCCTTCCGGCCCAACAGATACACCCACCCCGGAACCTACGCCCACGGTTGGCCTCAAATATCCCGCGCCGGTGCTGCTCAGCCCGGAAGACGGCAAGGCTTTTACCGGTATCACAGAAGTCAAGCTGGAATGGGAGCCGGTTGAATTGGCGGCGGATGAACAGTACGCTGTGCGAATTGTGTACCCATTTAACGGGCAAATTACCTACGGCGGAGCGCAGGTTAAAGAACCGTGGTGGGTTGTGCCGCTGAAGCTGTACAAACAGATTGACCCGCCGGAGAATCGCTACGAGTGGTTTGTGGTGATTGAACGGCTCAACGATGACGGCTCCGGCACGGCCATCAGCCCGGAAAGCCCGCGTAAAAGTTTTACCTGGAAATAGATTTAGAGGTGTGGTTCATTGGCCCGCACCATTGATTTTACAAATCTGTTGGTTCTGCCGGCTGCCTTCGTAAAACGTAATGCGTAATTCTATGTTTTATGCATTACGTTTTACAGATTGCAACGTTACCCCTGAAATCCGGTTAAAACATAAAAAAAGACCGCGATCAATCAACACGTCGCGGTCTTTTTGATTCCGGGTTGGAATGGTGTTTCAGCGGGGCAGCGAGGTGGCGTGCCGCCAGGCAAACGTGCGGCGGTAGCCGTAATCGGTGCTGAAACTGCCAAACAATTTGGCCGGCATCCGGCGCACCGGGTGACGGGAGAGCGCCCGCAATCCGCGCTGGGCAATGCGGTACGGCGAATAAATGGCGCGGCACACTTTATCGTACTCGCGTTCAAACTCTTCCACGCTCATCAATTTGGGGTAGTAGGTTACGTGGGCGGTATCGTAGTAGCGCCACGATTTGTTGGGAATGAGCCGGTTTTCTTCAATAAGTTGCTTGCGGAAGGGAGTGCCGGGATACGGTGTTAAAACGGTGGTGCTCAGGCTGTCCAGCCCTGATTCTTTGGCAAAATTCCAGGTATCCCACATAACCTGCGGGGTGTCAAAATCAAAACCAAACACAAACAACCCCACCACCCCGATTCCGGTTTTCTGGATGGCCTGGATAGCCTGGTGGTATTGCTTCATTTGCCCCTTGCTTTTGCCGCCCAATTCGCGCCGGTTCTCCGGGTTGACCGATTCAAACCCGATGAACAGCTTGTCCATGTGAGCGCGTTTTGCCAGTTTGAGCAGTTCCGGGTATTTGGAAACCGCCATTTCGGCCTGGGTGGTCCAGCCCCGCAGCGGGAGTTTTTCAAGCGCCAGAAACAGTTTTTCGGTGTATTCCGGGTCAATGACAAAGGCCAGACCAAAATTATCGTCGGTCAGGAAAAAGCGGTCAATTTTGCGGCGCTCAATTTCTTCAACAATTTCATCAATGGGGCGGAAGCGCATTTTTTGGCCGCTTACCCGGATAGCCGTGCAAAATGAGCAGTTGCGCGGGCAGCCGCGGGTAATTTCCATCATCGGTGTCCAGTAGTGCCGCACCTCGTCAACCTGCCGGATGACCCGGTCTGACAACGGCGCCACCCCAGACAGATCGGCCCATTCGGTGTCATCGTAGCGGGGTTGCAGGGTATCGTTTTGAAAATCTTCAATAATTTTGGGCCAGGTGCGGTACGCCTCGCCGGTTACCACTACATCGGCCCAGCGTTCAACATCTTCCGGCATGAGGGTGGCGTGGCTGCCGCCCACCACAATGGCCTGCACGCCGGCTTGCCGCGCCAGCTGGGCAAAATATTCAGCCTGTTCAATTTCCAGTGTTTTGGCTGTAATACCGACCAGATCGTGTTTGGTTAATGTGAGCAGTTTTTGTTCTACCGGCTCCCAGTCGTGGTGCCAGATTTCAACTTCTACATCATCCGGTACCAGCGAGGCCAGTCGCATCAGCGTGTACGATGCGGCCGGCGCCTTGCCAAAAATACGGCCCTCACGACCCGGTTGAATTAATACAATTTTTCTGATTTCCAACGTTCCAATCCTCTGTGTTGCGGTTTACCAATACAGACATTCAAAGCCTGCATGCTCATCTACTAATCCAACGCAGAAGTCTAGCACAGGAAGCAATCGGAGTCAATGGACGCGCCAAAAAACGTGCCAAATTGCCAGATTTTTTATTATGTCGTGTTGTTTTTTCTGGTTTTATATGGCATAATGGTTATGGTTGAGGCGGCATCAATGAAAAGTTCCAATCTTCCGCATCTCCGCGTTTGCCTTTTTTGTTGTTAATCTATTCAAATGTGAGCAAAGAGATATGAGCAATGTAGACGTACCTCCCGAAAATGACTCTGATGAAAATGAAATTGAGTCGCCGGTTGACGGGCCTACCCCCGACTGGATGAAAATGGCAACGGCATCCAGCAGCACGCCGTCTCTGACCGAGGAAAACACCCCGGCCTGGCTCAAAGGCATTCAATCCGGCAAATCATTTGATGAAGTTGCCAAGCCCGGCAGCGCTGCGAGCGAGTCTGATTCAGGAATGTCTGACCTTGAGCGCCTGCTGGCAGAAGAGGGCGTGGATTTGAGTGCCGTGGAGGAAGAACGGCCCGAAGGCGCAGCCGGCATGTCGGCCCGCGACTGGATGATTGCCACCTCGGACGATGAAATGATTCGCAAGCGGATTGGCGCAGAAGAACCGGCTGGCGAGGCGCCGCCGGACACAACAACCACAGAAGAAGACGCCGGCGCTTTTGCCGGAATGTCTGATAT
>RFJF01000822.1 GCA_003695455.1 Chloroflexota bacterium | reverse complement strand
CCGTGCTAAACTGGTGCCCCGGCTCGGTCGCAGCCACGTCAATGACGCCGATGACTTTGCCCCGCGACAGCAACGGCACCAACAGCCGGAACCGGTCCGGCGCGGCAGTCTCGGCCTGTACAGGCTGCGCGGCGGGCGCCACCACCACCGAGCGTCCATTTTTGAGCACCTGCTGCACCGACGGGTAGTTGGCTACCGGAATACATTGCCCCACCCGGTTACTGCTGTGCGTGCCGCGGGAAACATCAATGGTGACAGTCAATTGGGTGCGTTCATCGTTCAGCAACGCCACCATGCAGTGCGATGCGTTGAGCAGGCGGGTTAGCGTACCGGCAATAATTTCCAGCGCCGAGTCCAGATTGGTGACGGTGGCGGCGGTCTGCACAATCAGGTTGAGGGTTGAAAGCTCGTCTAACCGCTGTTTGAGCGCGTTGTTGGTGGCGGTCAGTTCGGCGGTGCGGGCGTTGACCCGATTTTCCAGGTCATCGTTGGCTTGCTGCAATTGGGCCAGCGCGTTATTTTTTTCACGCCGAATGGTGTTGATGCGCTTTGCCAGCGCAATGGTCAGCCCAACGGCAAGTAATCCGCTGATGGCAAAAAAAATATAGTTAATCATTTAATTGGGGAACAGGTAGTTAGAAACAGGCCGGGCATACACCCGGCCTGTTTTTGAAAATAGCTGGCAGTGCGGTCTCGGTTCAGCCGCAAAACCCAATTACAGTTCAATTTTTGCGCCCATCACCTGTATAAATTTGCTGAGCCACTGCGGATGGGCCGGCCACGCCGGGGCAGTAACCAGATTGCCGTCAACGTGTGCCGCATCTACCGGAATATCCTGGTAACGACCGCCGGCACGGGTCACATCGGGGCCGCAGGCCGGGTAAGCCGAGCACTCGCGCCCTTCCAGAATGCCGGCTGCGGCCAGCACCTGTGCGCCGTGGCAAATGGCGGCAATGGGTTTGTTTTCCTTGTTGAATTGCTGCACAATTTCAAGTACCTTGCCGTTGAGCCGGATGTATTCCGGAGCGCGCCCGCCGGGAATGACCAGCGCGTCAAAGCTGGAGGGGTCAATTTCGTCAAAGGAAGCGTTCAGGGTAAAGTTGTGGCCGGGTTTTTCGGTGTAGGTCTGGTCGCCTTCAAAATCATGCACGGCGGTGCGCACAAATTCGCCGGCTTTTTTGTCGGGGCACACGGCAGAAACATCGTAACCCACGGCCAGCAGCGCCTGAAAGGGAACCATCACTTCGTAATCTTCTACAAAATCACCCACCAGAAACAGAATTTTTTTTGCACCCATTTTTATCTCCTTTAAAATAAAATTGATAATTGGACAGAACTGACAATATTATACACCACAATCCGGCTCTGTTCCAACGAGACGGTACACTCAATTTAGACAAACATTGGCCCTGTGTTATAGTTTTTAATAAGCAGTGGAACGGGAGACCCTTCGCTTTGCTCAGGGTGACATGTCTGGCACTCATCCCTAACCGGACAAGCCGGAACCAGGTAGGAAATGAAGTAGGGAGCAAGGAGTAGGGAGTAAGCCATTACTTCTTACTCCTTACTTCCCGGCTACACATACTTTCCTTGCACAATGTACAAACTTTTGACTGAAAAGCGCCTAACTCCCGATCCCTGTATCCTTTTTTCAGGAGAAAACTCTGATGCCTCTTTCCGGCCCCCGCACTTTTGTGGGATTTGGTTTTGGCGCCATTCAATCCGGCCTGTTTTTGGCCGAGGCGTTCCGGTCCGGTAATTTTGGCCGGCTGGTGGTGGCCGAAGTGTTGCCCGACGTGGTGGAGGCAATCCGGCGGGCCGGGCATCATTTTACGGTGAATATTGCCCGCGCCCGGGCCATCGAGCAGGCCCGCATTGGCCCCATTCAAATTGAAAATCCGGCCCGCGCCGCCGACCGGCAGCGATTGGTGGCTGCCATTGCCCAGGCTGATGAAATCAGCACGGCCATTCCCAGTGTAAAATTTTACACCGCCGATGGGCCGGGCAGCCTGCATCGCTTGCTGGCCGACGGCCTGCGCCGCAAAGCTGCCGCCGGCGGGCCACGAGCCGTGGTTTACGCCGCAGAAAACCACAACCACGCCGCCGAAATTCTGCAGGCGGCGGTGATGGACGAAATTCCCCCGGCCGAGCGGGCCGCGGTGGCGGCGCAGGTTCAATTTTTGAACACCGTCATCGGTAAAATGAGTGGCATCAAAACCGACCCCGCCGAAATCGCGGAGCTGGGGTTGACCCCGGTGACGCCCGGCGCGCCGCGCGCGTTTCTGGTTGAAGAATTCAACCGTATCCTCATTTCCAAAATCCGGTTTGAGCCGCCGTTTGCGCGGGGAATCGGCGTATTTGAAGAAAAAGAGAACCTGCTGCCGTTTGAAGAGGCCAAGTTGTACGGCCACAACGCCACCCACGCGCTGGCAGCCTATCTGGGCGCAGCGCGGGGTATTGCCCACATTGCCGATTTGCGGGCCGTTCCCGGCGCGATGGATTTTTTGCGGGCCGCATTTGTGGAGGAATCCGGGGCAGCGTTGGTACGCAAATACGCCGGGCTGGACCCGTTGTTTTCCCCCGCCGGCTACCGCGCCTACGCCGATGACCTGCTGGCGCGGATGACCAACCCCCTCCTGCGTGATTCGGTGGAACGGGTGGGGCGCGACCCCCGGCGCAAGCTGGGCTGGAATGACCGGCTGGTGGGAACCATCCGGCTGGCGCTGAGTCAGGGCATCAAACCAAAGCGGTACGCGCTGGGCGCGGCGGCGGCGCTGGACGCGCTGGAACCCGGCGCGCCGGTGGAACGGCTGGTTCCGCTGTGGCAGCCCTCTGCGCCGGATGCCGGGGAACAGGCGGCGGTGCTGGCGCTGATTGCCGGGGCGCAGTCCCGACTGCGGGCGTGGATGGCAGGCGGTTTTGGCAATCTGAACGATGTTTGATGGAAAATCGCCGGGCCGTTTTCCAAATTTCGGCGCTTTTGTTATAGTTAGAATTTACGCAGTTGAGTAAAATACAAATCACGAATGCCACTAATGGACGAATATCACGGGTGAAATATTTAAAAAATTCGTTTATTCGTGCTATTCGTGATTAAAGTTTTTAAGCCTGATTTTGAACTAATAGTATCGGG
>RFJF01000821.1 GCA_003695455.1 Chloroflexota bacterium | reverse complement strand
CACCTTCATCCCCACCGAGGCGTAGGCGCCGGTGTCGCCCACAAATCGGCCCACGCAAAACGTGAGCTTGCCGTTGGCGTCGCAGCCCACCGTGTAGTCCATCCACAGTGGGTGACGCTTGGGGTGCATCACAATTGACTCATCGCGGGTGAGGCGGAACTTGACCGGCTGCTGCAAATGGAAGGCCGCCAGCGCGGCGTGCCCCTGCACGGTCAAATCCTCTTTGCCGCCAAAACCGCCGCCGTTGGGCACCAGCACCACCCGCACATCATCCGGCGGCAGACCCAGCAATTTGGCAATTTGCACCCGGTCTTCGTAGATGCCCTGCCCCTGGCTCAGCACTTCAACCCCGCTGCCGGCGGGGGAAGCAATGGCTGCTTCCGGCTCCATAAAGGCGTGTTCAATCATCTGCGTGGTGTAAATGCCGTGAGAAATGTAGGCCGATTCTTTTTTGGCCTGCTCCACGCTACCGCGATGGGTGATGCTCTGCGACAGAATGTTGCCGTCGGGGTGAACGTTGGGGCTGTCGGGGCGCATGGCGGCGTGCATATCCAGCACCGGCTCCAGCACCTCGTACTCTACCTCAATGAGTTCAACGGCGGCGCGGGCAATGTCTTCGGTTTGGGCCACCACGGCAGCCAACACATCGCCCACGTAGTGGGTTACTTCGCCCGCGGCAATCATCAGCGGCCAATCCTGCCGGATTAGCCCCACGGTACGCTCGCCGGGCACATCGGCGGCGGTAAACACGCGAACCACGCCGGGCAGTTGTTCGGCGGCGGCGGTGTTGATGCTGAGCACGCGGGCGCGGGGGTGGTCGCTAAAGCGGAGCGCGCCGTGCAGCATGCCGTCAATGCGGATGTCATCCACATATTTGTGCTGCCCCAGCACCAGCGCCTGCGCCCGGTATTTGGGCTGGCGCGAGCCGACCCGGCCATCGCTCTGCGGTTCCGGAATTTCCTCTTCGCTGCGGATAGCTTCGGCGGCGGTTTCAATAGAATCGATGATTTTTTTGTAGCCGGTACAGCGGCACAGGTTGGGGGTGAGCGCGTTCACAATGTCATCGCGGCCGGGCGCGGGGTTGCGGTCAATGAGCGCGTTGGCCTGCATCACAATGCCGGGGATGCAGAAGCCGCACTGCACGCCGCCTTTAGCCACAAAGGCGTTGGCAAATACCCGCTGCCGAAATTCGTCCAGCCCCTCGGTGGTGAGTACCCGGCAGCCGGCCACTTTTTTCATTTTGGTCACGCAACTCAGCACCGCTTTGCTGTCAAGCTGAACGGTGCAGGCGCCGCACGCTGCCTGCGGGGCACAGCCATTTTTGGGCGAAATGATGCCTTCGACCTCCCGCAAATAAGTCAGCAGCGACATTTCGGGGTCGCCGTTAAATTCGGTTTCGCGGCCGTTGAGGATAAATTTCATAGGGTTATCCTTTCTCAGATTACAGAATACAGATTCCGGGCTTCCACTCCACGCTCCAAATCCCTTTGTGCGATTGCCGGGCAGGCGGAGCTACAACCGCTGCGGTGCGCGGCGGATGAGTTGCAGGCGCAGCAAATCACTGCGAAACCAGGATTGCGCCCGCAAAATGGGCGTGTTGTCCGGCGTAAAGCCGGTCTCGCTGAACGAGAGCAGCGCAGTACACGCCTCCGGCAAATTCAGCGTGGCCGAAAGTTCTTCGGTGGCAAGCACCGGCAGGAGTTCGCTCAAATAGTAGCCCAGTTCCTGCCGGCACAGGCGGGGCAGCATGTCAAAAATGGGCAGGCGCAAATCGGCGGGTGTGTAGGGGGCGGCGAGCGCGGCGGCGGGCAGGCGGGTCCGGCTGAAAATGACGGGGGCGTCATCGGCCAGGTACAGTTTTTGGATTTCAAGCACCGGAGCGCCGGGTTCGAGCTGCAGGGTTTGCCGGGTTTCGGCATCGGCGGGCTGTTCGGTGGCGTGCAGAAGCTTGACGGTGGGCGTGTACCCCTGCTGCTCAATGAGCGATTCGTACGGCACCACCTCTTCCAGCCGGGTTTTGACCAGATGCACGGCCTGGTTGACAAATGTGCCGGCCCCCTGCCGCCGGTAAATGATGCCCTCGGCTTCCAGCCGGGTCAGCGCATCACGGACGGTGTTGCGGCTCACATTCAGGTCGCCGGCCAGGTCGGTTTCTGAGGGAATCCGGCCGTCGTCAAATTCGGCGTTGGAAATCCGCTGCCGGAGATGACTCTGAACCTGCTCAACCAGCGATGGCGCGCGTTTAATCATGGTGGATTCGCAATTTGCGTTTGCTAACCAAAATTTGGCGGGGTGGTGGCGGTGGAAATTAGTTGGGTTGTTGGGTTGTAGGACAATTTTGCCGAATTGTAGAATCGTTCGAACGATTTGTCAAATTTAGAAACGTATGTTGAAAATGTGTGCGCGGCGGCGGGGGAGAAATGGGATGACCGAACTTTGCGATAAACAAAATGCCCGGCGGGTTGCACGGGCATTTTGTTTACATAAAACAGGTTGTCTGGCCTACTGTTCCGGCGGCGAGAAAATGGCTAGTTGCACATCCCGGCAGGGGTCTTTGGGAAAGCCCTCCGGACAGCCGCCCCAGGGGGAATTAAGCTGTGTGTGCAACAAACCTGGAATCGCCTTGCTGTGGCTGCGAATGATGAGATGGACTTCGGCGGTGAACGGGTTGAGCAGGCCGGGGCCAAAATCAAATTCGTTATCATCGCCGATGGGCAAGTGCGCCCGAAACAGGGCTGTGCCATCAGTGTCAGCCACCGCCACAACGGGTTCCGTCAGCGGGCGAGTTAGCGTGCCGGCAACCCAAACCGAACCCGTTCCTCCGGGGTAAATTCCGGCGGGTCGCGCTGAATGAGCGACCCCGCTTCGGTCAACAATGCGTCAACGCTGGGCCAGATACGGGCGGTTCGGTCATTACCGGCGGTGACGATGAATTGCCCGTCCGGGCTGAAGGCGGCTGCGAAAACGAAGCTCGTGTGTCCATCCAGCCGGCGGATGACTGACCGGCTGTCCACATCCCAGACCAGCACCGAGCCATCTTTACCTGCGCTGGCGACGTTCTGTCCATTCGGACTAAAGACCGCCACATTGACCCGCGATTTGTGACCTTCAAACTGGCCGATTTCGCGACCCCGCTCCACATCCCACAAACGCACGATAGTGTCCGTTGTCCCGGCGCTGACAAGAGTCTGCCCATCCGGGCTAAAATCGACTGACCTCACAATCGAGGTATGTCCTTCCAGACGGTGTATCTCTTCCCCGGTTTCCACATCCCAGAGCCGGACCGTCTTATCCGCCCCGCCGGTAGCAATGGTTTGCCCATCGGCTCGGAATGCGACTGAACTGACACCGGCAGAATGGCCTGCAAAGCGTTGGATTTCCTGGCCTGTCGCTACATCCCACAGCCGGGCGGTTTTGTCTTCAGCGGCGGTGGCGATACTTTGCCCATCAGGGCTAAAAGCCAACGACTCAATTGTACCGGTGTGGCCCTCGAAACGTTTGATTTCCTGATTCGTTTCGATATCCCACAGGCGGATTGTTTTGTCAAAACCGGCACTGGCCAGCAGGTGTCCATCAGGGCTAAAGGCGACTGCATTGACCCGACCCGTATGCCCTTGAAACTGGGTGATTTCTTCTCCGGTGGCGGCATCCCACAGAATAACCTTATTGTTAGCCCCGGCAGTAACGATAGCCCGCCCGTCCGGGCTGACGGCCACCGACCGGATCGGGCTGTTAGTTTCCAGGCGGCGAATCTCACCCTTGGGTTTGGCTGCCCACAACCGGGCGGTGTTGTCTGGGCTTTCAAAGGTTGTGATAATTGAACGTCCATCCGGACTAAACTTGGCAAAAGTAGCGCCAGCTGCGGGGCCTGCCAGACGATAAACTTCCGCGCCGGTTTCCACATCCCACAGCCGAACAATTCTATCATACCAATAAGATTGGGGGTGCCCGGCGCTGACGACAATGGTTTGACCATCGGGACTGAAACTGGCAGCTGTAACCGGTCCCGTGCGACCTTCAAACCGCTGAATCTCTGACCCGGTAGCCACATCCCACAAGCGAACAGTTTTATCATCACTGGCAGTAACAATTGTTTTTCCGTCCGGACTGAAGACTGCCCCGGTGAGAGAGCCTGTGTGACCTTCAAAGCGGCGGATTTCTGCGCCGGTTTCTATATCCAGCAAATAGGCAGCCAGATCCTCGCCGGGAATAACCAAGGTTTTCCCATCCGGGCTGAAGGCGCTGAATCCGTTCTGCAATATGAATGTTGATATAAGATTTCTGGCTACTGCGGCTGCAATACGTTTGATTTCTTTGCCTGTGGCTACATCCCACAGGCGGATGGTGTCATCAAACTTTGGAGCGTCGCCAAGCGTTGGAAATTTTGATCCACTAATCCGCCCCCCACTCGTCACAATGGTTTTTCCATCCGGGCTGAACATTGCCCAGTAAACAATTCCCGCGTGGCCTTCAAAGCGGCGATTTCCGTACCGGTTGCAACATCCCACAGCCGGACCGTCCTGTCAAACCCGGCGCTGACCAGTTGTCGTCCATCGGGGCTGAAATCAAGGGACCAAACAACACGTGCGTGACCCTGAAGCTTGTGAAGTTCCTGACCTGTCTTTACGTCCCACAACCGAATTGTCTGATCGGCACTGCCGGTAGCTAGCGTTTTTCCATCCGAGCTAAAGTCGGCGGTTATAACACTGTCTGTATGGCCGGAAAAGCTTTGGAGTAAAACCGGCACACTATCAACTACATGGCGCAGGGCGGCGTCGGCTTCCGGGGTAAAAT
>RFJF01000091.1 GCA_003695455.1 Chloroflexota bacterium | reverse complement strand
TTTTGCGGGATTTGCTCCGGCATGAGGTGGAGCAGGAAGATGGGGAGATGGGAAGATAGGCGCTTTTCAGTCAAAAGCTTGTGATTTGTACAAGAAAATTATGTGTAGCCGGGAAGTAAGAAGTAAGGAGTAAGAAGTAATGCCTACTCCTTACTTCTTACTCCATTTCCTGTTTGATTCCGGCTTGTGCAGGTTAGGGAGACAAGGGAATGGGGAGATGCGTGTTCTGTACTCTGTACTCTGTACTCTGTATTCTGGAATCTGAAAAATGACCCAATCACTGGTAACCGGCGGGGCGGGATTCATCGGCTCGCACATTGTTGAGGCGCTGGTAGCGCGCGGTGACCGGGTGCGCGTGCTGGATGACCTGTCCAGCGGGCATCCGGAAAATCTGGCGGCAGTGCGTGACCGGGTGGAATTCATCGAAGGTTCAATTGAAGACCCCGTCGCGGTGAAACAGGCTGCGGCAGGCGTGGCGCAGATATTCCACCTGGCAGCGATGGTTTCGGTGCCGCAATCTATGGCCCAACCCGTGGCCGCCGAGCGAGCCAACGCGCTGGGCACGCTCAACGTCCTGCTAGCGGCGCGAGACGCGGGCGCGCGGCGGCTGGTGCTCAGTTCCACCTGCGCCGTGTACGGCGATGAGCCATCGCTGCCCAAACACGAGCAATCGCCCATTTTGCCCAAATCGCCGTACGCCGTCAGTAAATTTGCCGCCGAACAGTACTGCCGCCTGTTCCATGAATCGTTTGGGCTGGAAACGGTGGTGCTGCGCTATTTCAACGTATTCGGCCCCCGGCAGGACCCGTCATCGGCCTACTCCGGGGTGATTTCTATTTTTGTGGACAAACTCCGGCAGGGTGCGGCCCCGTTCATTTACGGCGACGGCGAACAGACCCGCGATTTTGTGTTTGTGAAGGATGTGGTCGCTGCCAATTTGCGGGCCGCAGACACGCCGGACGCCGCCGGGCAGGTATTCAACATTGGCACGGGCCGGCAAACCAGCATCAACCGGCTGTACACCGAGCTGTGCCGCATCCTCAATTTCAGCGAGCCGCCCGTGTACCAGCCGCCCCGCCACGGCGATATCCGCCACTCCTGCGCCGACGCCGCGCGAGCCAGCTCGGTACTGGGCTGGACGGCCCAAACCTCGCTGGCCGACGGCCTGCGGCAGTTGGTGGATCAGTTGTAAATATGAGTTACGCAGTTCAAAACCAGGTTTAAACATTTTAATCACGAATGGCACAAATAAACGAATTTTTCAAATATTTTATTCGTGATATTCGTCAATTTGTGATATTTGTGATTTGTTTTTTGCTCAACTGCGTAAGCCCCAGTAAATTTTTAAAAGGGCGGGCCGGCTACCGGTTGCGGCCGTAGACGGTGCTTTCGGTGTGGTAATCAATCCAGCCGAACCAGAATGAGTAGGTAATGGGCACCTGCGCCAACTGCGTGCCGGACAGCGACCCGGCCAACGCTGTTCCGCTGAGAATATCCCACGTACTGCCGGTGCGGGTATCCTCCACCTGCAACGGTTCGCCGGTCGCCTTGAAATTCAACGCTGTGCCATCCTCCAGCCGCCGATCAAAAACGGTGCCGGACAGCGTGGTTTTGTCAAAAAAGACGGCCACCGGAACCTGGCCCACGGTGTCGTTGATGACCGGCTCGCGGCCCAACGTTGAAAACGGATAAGCCCGCGCCTCGCCGCCCAGCCGCACGCCGATGACGTATTCTTTGGGGTGAATATCATCGCCGCGGTCCGGGCCGCCGCCGCTGACGGGGCCGCGGCCAATCACGCCCTCGGCGGCGCTGGCGTAGTAGCTGGCGTAGGGATCCCGGCCGTACAGCGCCGGGCTGACGACCAGGGTATCGGGGTGGCGTTCTTTCCACGTTTGCCAGTCGGTGTGCAGCGAGGGGATAAATTCGAGCTGTGTGCCCTGAAACTGGCCGCCAATGCCTTGCCCCAGAATGTGACTCCACAAGCTCTC